>CALEYM010000527.1 GCA_937926185.1 uncultured Bacteroidota bacterium
GAATTTTCAATACGTATATAATTTACAGATGAAAATCCTGAGGACCATATTGCTAAAGCGGCTCCGTCTTCTGCCTCATTTTCTTCATAGACGCAATTATTGACTGAAACACTGGCCCCAACTATCCTTGAGGCGAACATCATACTCCCTCCACCTATATTTTCCGCCCTGTTGTTCAAAAACTGACAGTGATCTAATTGAAAAGTATCCGCTCGTTCGGCATCCTGAAAGTGCAATCCGCCGCCGTACCGCCCGGCCTGGTTTTGTTCGAAGCGGCAATGCCCGAAATCGGGCGCGCGTTCGGCCCAGCTGCTGCCGTTTCGGTACACCGCCCCGCCGTCGCTGCCCGCGCTGTTGTTGTAAAATTCGCAGTCGAGGAACTGCGGCGCCACCGAGCCGTTCTGGGTTCCGTTGATGTACACGGCCCCGCCGTGGCTGCGCGCCCGGTTGTGCTCGAAGCGGCAGTGGCGGATTACGGCGTAGGCCTCCCCGTCGGCCCCCATGATATACAGCGCGCCGCCGCTGCGCCTCGGTGAGGCCACTGCCTCGCCCAGCGTGGTGGTGGCCGAGCCGTGTCGGAATACGAAACCGTCCACGATGGTCATGCTGTCGGGCTGGTCTAAATACATGATCGTGTAGGAATTGTCGGTGCTGTCACCCGGTATGCCGACGTCGCCGCTCAGTACTGTGGGATACGCTTTCCAGTCGCGCTGATCCAGGTCGGTTTCATGGCCGGCAAAGCCGCCGTAAAGCCTTACGCCCGATGCCGGACGAAAGGAAGAATCCCGGTCGGCGCCGGCGGCAGGCCGGTAGACGCCGGCGGCCACCCACACCGTGTCGCCGGCCTGGGCCAGGGCAAGCGCCGCATGCAGGTTAGTAAAGGCGTCGGCCCAACCCGCGCCGGTATTGGCGCCCCCGGCGCCGGCATCGACGTACAGGCGTTTGTTTTGGGAAAAAAGGCAAACGGGGAGCATAAGTATGGTGAGGAACACGCAATATTTCATGAGATGTGCAACTTTTGGTGTGTTGAAAATCAGTAAGTTAGTCAAGGGAATTATTCGTCGGGCGAATAGTTTGTCAAATGGAACGCGGACGACGCAAAGTGAATGGAATGGGCGCTGATTTTTCTCCGCATCGCCCGCGTTCCGGTTATTGCCGCGGCGGTTCTATTGCCGGATCAGGCGTCCTTTCGCCCGAAGCGATCCGGCGCGCAGGTCGTAATTGTACACCCCTGCCGGCCATCCGGCGGCCTCGGTTATGTCCAGCGCCTGTTTGCCGGCTGGCAGTTCCAGGTCGCGGTACAACACCCGTACGCCGTAGGCGTCGTACACGCTCAGCCTTGTACGGGAGGATTCCGGAAGTTTGAAATGGAACGACACGGCGCCGCCCGCCGGGTTGGGCCGCACCTGGACGGGCAGGGTATTCGCGGCCGTTTCCGGGTCGCGGTAGGCCGCCGCGCGATCGGCTTGCAGTAGCAACGCGTATTCGGCGCCGGCTTCCGTCCAGGCCCGTGCAGGCAGGATGCCGTCGTCGAGGCGCAGGTGATCGCCCAGGCGTTTCAACCCGCGTTTGGCCCGGAAGGTCAGCAAACAGGCGCGTTGCCCCGTTTGCAGCAGTTCTTCTTCTTCGCCGGGCCGGGCCATCCACGACAGCCGCATGATGCCTTCCGAAATACGGGTCAGGCCGAAATTGTCCGGGTACATGCCCGGCACATCGCCGGCGGAAGACCCGGCAAATTCCAGCATGCGTGGGTCGAAACGCAGGGTCAGTTGGAAAGCAATGAGTGGAACCTCGCCCGCGGCCACTAAGGGCACGGTGAGGTATTCCCCGGCTTTCGCGGCCCGGTCGGATATGCTGAACGGGTATGGAATCGCCATAAGCGATTGCGGGCCGTTGCAGGGAGGAGCACAAACAATAGCGTTATTGTTCACATCCCCGACCTTGATCGCGACGAAGTCAGCATCTTCAACAGGAAGTTCGTCGGTTATTGACTCTGGAAACTGTTGACTAAACGGATTTTCCTCGTTTGGAAATTCATACTCTAACTGTACAAATCGCCAGGAAGTTTGCATGGCATGAATCTCACTGAATTCTTCGTACTGGCCTAAAATGAGTTTACGGAGTTCTACAATATCGAAAGTTGTAACGCTACCACTTTTATTCGCATCGGCCGCGATTATTTTGTACGGCGAATTCAGCGGCTCAAGCCCTAAGACATGTTTTTGTATCAACACCAGATCAAAGGTAGACACCCCGTTCAAAGGGTCATTATCCTTGAGGGGCGTGATTTTGTAATCCGTATGCGTCGGGCAGACGCAGGCGGAGTACGTTGCGCAGGTCGTATTCAGGCTCTGCTGGCACAAGGGTTCCGGCGGCGTGGGCAGGGGATCGGGCTCTATATCCACGGTTACCTCATCCACGTAACAGCCGTCTTCGCGAACGATATTGCCCTGTACCAGGGGTGTACAGTAGGGAAAAGCCATCACCACGCGCTCGGGCAGGCAGGGTTCCGCGGCGCTTGCTTCCTTAAGAGCTGCCCGCCGTATGCTGGCTTTTTTGATACAACCGGTTGGCGCTTCAAAAACGACCACAATGACCGAGTTGGTAGCCGTCAGCGTGATACCCGTGGTCGATATTATGGAAAACCCAATGGTATTCCCCCCAGGCGAGGAAGGGGTTATTCCTGCGCCTGTATTATCACCGGGGATAGTTATCCCCGATGTATAAATATCGGTCATCGTCACATCCGGCGGCAGGTCGAACTCCACGAGCAGGTCTATTTCTTTAAACGTTTCGGTGGAGCCCAGGCTGTTGTCCCATTCGAAGTAGATGTAAACGCTTAGTTCGCAGTCATTCACCGGGTTAGTTTCCGTTTGCACAATCACGGTGTAATCATCAGAGGACTCACACTCCTCCACGGCTTCCTCCGTGCATTGTTCCTCGTCGTTGCCGATAGCCGGCTTGTCGCACTCGTCGTCAATTACCAGGCGGCCCGGCCTCAAGGTTGCCACGATGTCATACCCGGCGCTGAGCAAAACCGGCGTGGGTACCTTCGCCGCAAAAAGCGTCAGGCCGGAACCCGTCAGGGTTTCGCCGCTATAAACCACCCGGTAGGCGTACCCACCGTCGCCGGGCAATTCCGCGGGCGTCCCGAAATCGGGCGAAGTGCCGCCCAATATTCCGTCAAAACCGGGCTGGCCGGCCAGCGCCTTGTCGGTGGCGAATTCCAGGTAAAAGTCCAGGTATTCGATTTCCTCCGTGATGGCGGAGGTCAGCAAAACAGGGAAAACGGCGAAGTCGTCGTAACAATCGGGTGTGCCAAGGGATAGCGTGAAATCCGTATTCGTGCCGGCGGGTTCAGGATAAGTGGCCGGCGCACCGGGGCCGCCGCCCGAGGCGGAAGCAATTTCAGTATCATCGTACACGTACAAAAAATCGGTGTGCGCCGCGCCCGTCGGTTCACCGGGGAAGCAATCGACCACCAGGGTAAACAATACGGGCGATTCATAATCTTCGAAGGTAATGACGGGCAATTCTTCCATCTCGCCTAAGAGATCGCCCGATATGAAAAGCGTGACGCTGTTGTCGTTGCCATTAACGCCGAAGGCGTATCCCGGCCCATCCAGGTTGAGGCAGGCTTCCGTTTCGGCGACATTCAGCCTGGAAACATTCCCGGGATCGATCAGGGCCTGAACCGTAACCGACAACTGTTCGTACAGCAGCTCAAAATCGCCGCCGTTGTAATTGTTTTCCGTATCCACTTTCAAACTGACCTGGTACATGGCCCGCCGGCAGGTGATCGGATAACAACACGTAGCGCAGGTATTGGAGCCATTCGGGTCGTATATCCGCGGCGTGATCACTACGATGAAGTCATCGTCGGGGTCAAGCGCCTGTTGAGCCCCGATACCCGGGGCAATCAGGATCGCAAGGCCCAGCAGGGCTAACAAACGTCGTAAACGACCCCTCCGCCAGCAGTGACATGGGACAGGGGGGGGCTTCAAGGTGCGGAACGTTGCAGTCATACGATGCGGGAATGGATGGTTGAGCAAATTTTTCGGTCTTTGTCATGGTCGAAAAATTTTAGGTGAACAATAAGAGGAAAGCTTGCCGGACACGGACAGCCGGTAAACACGCTCAATTCTTGCCAATAAAAGATAATGGAAAAGATTAAAAGGGTGGTGGGCAGGCCTGTCCCCGTGTCGCGCCGCTTGCGCCTGGCGCGCTGCACCCGAATTCAAATATCCGGATAAAACCACTAAAAGCCAAATATATACCCGAAATTTAACATCTTTGCCCAGCACACTTCCGATGTCGGCTCGCTTAGCAGCCTGCATGGCTTTACAGGCAGACATTCGAACCTGGATGTTGAGGTAGCGCCGGCGGCGGTGTCGCTAAGAGCATGTTGGGGATTTTCCGCTCCCTTTTTTTCGCAAAATCCCGACGAAACCGCTCCCCGTTTTTCCATGTTCCAGCCGCGGCCTATCTTTGGAATTCAAAATCACCGCCGCATGACGAATCTGGTTTTACAACGTTTTCCCCTCCTGACTGTTTTTTGCCTGCTTTTCCACTTTGCCGGGGCGCAACAATGCGAATTCCGGGTGCTGATGGAAGACATTTACGGCGACGGCTGGAACGACGGCCTGCTCACCGTGACCAGCGGTCCGGACGTGTACACGTTCACCCTGCTGGATGGCTACGATAGCACCGTTACTTTTTCCACCAATACCGGCGCACCCCTCCAGTTGAGCTGGACGACCGGCGAATACGACGACGAGGTGACCCTCTCATTGTTCAACAACGACGGCGACCTGCTGTATACCGTCACCGAACCCGGCGCAGGCACGTTGTACGAAGATACCGCCCAATGTGTGGAATGTCTGCGCCCGCTCAACGTCGTGATTGAAAACGTGTACGATACCCGCGCCAGGATACGCTGGACGCCGGGCGTGGGCATCAGTATGCCCGTCGGCTGGTGGGTGATATACGGTCCGCCGGGCTTCACGCCGGGGCCGGGCGCCGGCGATTCGCTCTACGCGGCTCTGCCCAAAGCCACGATCACGGGTCTGGAGAAAAAAACCTTTTACGACTTTTACGTGCAGCAGGACTGCGGCAACGGCCAAGCGGGCTCCCTGTCCGGCCCCTATACCTTCGAAACATATCGCTCCGACGACGTAGGCATCAGCGGCATCGTCAGTCCGGAAAGCGGCTGCGACCTCGGCGTGGAAACCGTGACGATCCGCATGAGCAATTACGGCGCCAATCCCCTCTCGCTGATCCCCTTCAATTACAGCGTGAACGGCATCCCCGGCGGCGTGCCGCAGCCGCAGGACGGTTTTTACACCGGCGTCATCGGCAAAGACAGCACCACTGCCATCGAGTTTGAAACCATGTACGATTTTTCCGGCCCCGGCGAATACCTCATCGAAGCCTGGACAGAAATGGAAGGCGATGAATTCGACGGGAATGATACTTTCCGCATTCGTATCGTCAACTACCTGGTGGCGCCATACCAACAGGATTTCGAAACCTGGAGCGGCGGCTGGTACGTGGATACCAGCGCCGCCCCCTTCTCCACCTGGGAGTTTGGCACACCCAACACCGACGGCATCCCGGCCGCTGCGAGCGGCCAAAATGCCTGGGTGACCAACCTCGACGGCGATTATGCCCCCGGCGAATTGTCGTATCTGAATTCGCCCTGTTTCGATTTTTCCGACCTGGCCAACGACCCCGTGATCGAATTCTCCCTGATTTATGTCACCGAGTTCGACTACGACGGCGGTTTCCTCGAAATGTCGGTGGACGACGGCGACAACTGGGTGCGGGTCGGCGCCATTGGCGAAGGCCTGAACTGGTACAATTTTGACAATGAAAACACCGACCTCGGCCACGTCTGGTCGGGAGAAAGCGGCGGCTGGGTGACCGCCCGGCACCGCCTTCCGGGCGCAGCCGGAAAAGCGTCGGTGCGCCTGCGTTTCGGTTTCGGCGCCGATGCCTTCGTGCATTTCGACGGCATGGGCATCGACAACGTGCGGGTGTTCGAACCCGCCGAAAAAGACCTCGCCGGCTTCGACATTCAAACCGAGGCCGAAAATGACGATTGCGGGAAAATCGACGATACGGTATTGTTCCGTTTCGTCAACCTCGGCGCCCAGCCGCAAACCCTGTTCGAACTCAGCTACGCGCTGAACGGCACGGCAGCCGTGACGGAAAACGTGGGCGCTGTCACCGTTCAACCGGACGAAATATTCGAATACATCTTCACCACACCCTTCGACAGCCGCGACGGGGTGTTTGAAATCAAATGCTGGACGAAACTCGCCGGCGACGGCGATCTGACAAACGACACGGCTACTTACGTGATAGACCACCTTCCCGGCCCGGTACCCGTATTTGAAGACTTCGAAGCGGGCTTCCCGGCGGGCTGGTCGTCGAACGGTTCCGTTACGAGTGGGCACAACAACGCATCACAGGTGCTGTTCCTGCGCATGAACAACAGCAATCAAACTTTCACCGCGGATATGGCCCGCGCCGGTTTTATCAGCCCCGGCGACTCGCTGCGCTTCGATTACCGGTTCGTCAATTTTGCCGGCGGCGGTACCGTGGCCACCACCCTGGGCGGCAATACCAGGCTGGAGGTACTGATTTCCTCCGATTGCGGCGAAAATTTCCAGACGGCCTACACCATCAACGCGGCCAACCATACCCCCTCGGTTGCCCTGCAAACCGCGGCCATCGACCTGATGCCTTATATCGGGCTTTCAGTACTCGTCCGCTTCAGGGGAGTCTGGAGTGCTGGCGACTTTTATCTCGACCTCGACAATATCAATATCCGGGCCTGCGCCCCCGATATGAACCTGCGCGCCGAAACCGTGCCCGCCGATCCCGGCCAGGCCAACGGCAGCGCGACGGTGAACGTCGGCCTGGGAAACCCGCCCTACCAATACGCCTGGAACACCGGCGACTCCACCCAAACCGTTACAGGACTCACAACCGGCGCCTTCACGGTAACGGTAACCGACGATTTCGGCTGCTCGGATGTTCTGAACGTGTTTATCGGCAACAGCGCCATAAACGAAATACCGGGCTTAACCCGTTTCGCGCTGCAACCCAATCCCACCAGCGGGATGGCCACGGTGCTCGTCGCGCTCGACCATTTCGCCGATGTTCAACTACAAGTGTTTGACCTGACCGGACGCCTGGTCTGGTCTTCCGCTGAAGTGCGATCCGATAATTTGTCCGAACCGCTTGACCTGGCCAACCATCCCGACGGCCTGTACCTGATCCGCCTGACGGCGGACGGGCGCAGCGTGACGCGGAAACTGATTAAAAATGGAGGTTAACGGGTTAACGGGTTGCGGGTTCGTTCTCTCCT
>CALEYM010000528.1 GCA_937926185.1 uncultured Bacteroidota bacterium
AGGAATCCCTGAGCGAAGAAACCATACTCACAGAACGGCCCGTCGTAAAAAAATCTGCCGAAGCCAGTCAACATCAATCGGACGCCACCGACGCGCCGGGTACGGACTCCGGGGTCGACTATATCATCAAAAAAACAACGGCGGCTAATTTCCTCGACCAATCGGATGTAACGGACAACCCCACCCCGGTTGATCCTATCAAAAAAACAGCCGTCGCCACCTTCCAAAAACAAAACAGCGGCGTCGCCGTTTCCGACAACCCTTTTGCAAACACCGGCGGGCATTTCCGCCAGAAAAGCGCCGCCCCGAAAGCCGCCCTTGGCCAATCCGGCAGAATACGCACCGGCCTGAAAGAAAACTGGACCGAAGATAAGATCATCGCTGACCCGGACTACCCGAGAAACCTGGTCATGCAAGCAGATAAACTTACCGATGAGCGGCAATAAACGCCCTGTCCGCAACCACATGAAAACGATGTTTTTCTATAGTTTGGGTAAGTATTCAACAGACACCAGCCGCTCCGGGTAAGCCGGGGCGGTTTTTTTTGTGAAATACCTTATCTTTCAGGGTCAAAAACCACTGCCTGTCGTATCCAGTTTCTATCTGCTTCCGAAAATTCCGGCGGCGCCGGGGCTTTGTCGTAATCAATAGAAAGGTGGTACAGGCCCCGCTGGTAAATCATGTCGAGGGCTTGTTTGAGTGGCAGCAACACGTCGGGGTCGGGGCTTTTCAGCGGGACGGGAAGGACGGGCAGGGGGTGTTGCACCAGGTTCGTCCATACTGCGAGCTTAGAGGTGCCCGTTCGCCACAGACTGAACAGGTAATGATGCTCCGGCAGCCCAAGGTTCGGTACATGACGTTTGCCCCTTCGCAGCAGGTCAATTTCGAGTAGATGAACGCCACTCAAGTGCAGGTCATTCCTTTTTTCGTGGTAAGGCTGCCAGCCAGGGCTTCGCTTATTGACAGGAGAAAGAACTTCAATGCAGGTTATCAGCCGGTTCTTTTCCACATCCCGAATTTGAATGACAGGAATGCGTACGGTAACGGTAGTTTCAATCATTGCATCCGGTTCCGTCATCTTGGCCGGTTCTGCGTAAGTTACAAGAGGTTCTTCCACGCGTCTCTTCAAAATGGCCACGTCGGGATAAGTGATGCCGACTTCGGACTCCGGGTTGGTGTCTTCAACGGTATAGGTTTCCACACGTGCGACGTATTTTGGGGCAATTTTTGGGGCAAGAATTTCTGAGATGGCATTGATGAGCCTATTGTGCGCATCGGGCCAAATATGCCCTTCAAGGTAAGGATCCATGCCGGGGAAAGGTGAAGTTGTCGTCATAACAAGTCGTTGTTGCCCGGTCTTGCCGAACAGTAACCTGTCAAAAATACAACGATTTTATCAACCGTTTTCTAAATCATGAGAACATTGCCGTGAATATCCATTTTGAGGCGAAGGCCTGCCTGCAACATAAAATATTAACTTTCTCCCTGATAACCTTTTTCCCGGAACGGTATAAATAAACCGACTATCGCCGCGAGCCGCTATGACTAACGCAAAAAAAACATACCTTTAAGTGTTTAAAAGACCAAAGATATAATCGGAACATCCCTCATGCGCAAAACTTCATCTTATGAGAAAACTTGTTTTTCAACGTCTGCTCTGTCTGCCGTTGCTGGCGCTGCCGTTTTTGTTGCCGGCGCAGGGCAACCCGGCCCGCGGGGAGCCATACTTCCCCGGTTCCAAAACGTTTAACCACGTCATCGGGGCTTTTACCTCTGGCCACCAGGCCTGCACCATTACCGCCAACCCAGACCTGGACGGCGAACACCTGGAGTATCTCGTTTTCACCCGGACAAAAGCCAACGCCGACTGGACGCTCGCCGACTCCGGTACCATCCAACAAGCGGGCTACGAACGGCAACTCTGTTTCCCCGAAGCGAAAATGGTGATGGTCGTGCTTTCCTGCCGGCAGAAGAAGGGCGGGACGGTGGTTTTCGGCCCGAAACGATGCAAAAAGTGACCTGTTTTTGGCCATGATTAATACATTGGCTGATGAACTCAAGTCAGCCGTTTAATCCCTGTGGTGCTGCCTTCCTACCTTCTCGTCTAAATCTGTTCAGGCATGCGTATCCACCGGAACATTCTGTTTTGTTACCTATTTCTGCTGTGCGGGCAACTGTACGCACAGCAGACTTCCAACGTCCCTGCACCGGCAGTGCAAGGGCAAAAAGGGGTTACGCCTCTGGCTCCCCCTTCAGGGAGCCTGGGGGCGGTTCGCGCCGTCGTCATCGGCATTTCCGACTACCAGGACCCCGCCATCCCCGACCTGCGCTTCGCCCGCAAAGACGCCGAGGCCTTTGCCGGGTTTCTGTCGCAGGGCCCCGGTTTTGGCGGCCCGCTCGACGCCGACCACCTGAAAACGCTGTACGACCGCGAAGCCACCACGGCCCAGGTAGCCTCGGCGCTCGACTGGCTGATCGACGTCAGCCGGGAAGGCGACCTGTGTATCATCTACTTCAGCGGCCACGGCGACGTGGAGACCAAAACCCGCAACCAACTGGGTTTTTTGCTCACCTGGGATTCGCCGCCACGGAGCTACATCGCGGGCGCTTATCCGCTGTTTTACCTGCAGGAAGTGATCTCGACCTTGTCCATTCTGAACAAAAGCAGGGTGCTGGTGATCACCGACGCCTGCCGAGCCGGCAAACTCGCGGGCAGCGGCATCAGCGGCGCCCAGGCTACCGCGGCCAACCTGTCCAAACAATTCGCCAACGAGATTAAAATCCTCTCCTGCCAGCCCAACGAATACAGCGTGGAAGGAGAGCAATGGGGCGGCGGGCGCGGCGCATTCAGCTATCACCTCATCGACGGCCTGTACGGCTTAGCCGACCGCAACAAAGACCTGTCAGTGAACCTGCTCGAAATAGAACGCTACCTGCAGGACCACGTGACGAGCGAAGTGGCGCCCCAAAGCCAGGTGCCGATGGCGGTGGGGAACAAAAGCGAAAAACTGGCGGCGGTTTCGCCCGAACTGCTGGCGGCGGTGCAAAATGACAGGAGCAAACAAACGCCCATAATGGCTTCTACCGATGCGCGTGGGGTGGAGGATCAGGTGCTGGCCAATGTGACGCAGGAGGTCCGCGAACGCTATTTCACCTTTCAGCGGGCATTGAAAGACGGGGTATTTTTCGACACTCCCGGGTCGCCGGGTCCCGGCGCCGATACCCTCTACCGGCAGTTGCTGCGGGAAGCCGCCTTGCAACCCCTGCACGCCGCCATGCGGCGCAATTACGCCGCGGCCCTGCAGGACGAATCGCAACAGGCCCTGAACGCCTGGCTCCAGACCGATATCCGGGAAATTACGCTGTCGCGCCTCAACCGTTTTAAAAAATACCGGCACTACGCCCGCTACCTCGAACGGGCCGCCGAACTGCTCGGCCCCGACCACTACATGTACCCCAGCCTGCAAGCCCGGAAATCGCTGTTCGAAGGCTTCATGGCCCGCCTGGAAAACCTCTGGGGCACCGACCGCGAACTGGGCATGGCAGTGCTGGAAAAATACCGCAACTCGCTGCGCTGGCAACCCGAGGTGCCGCACACCTACCTGTTCATGGCCAACAACTTCGGCTGGAACCTGGGCCAACCCGATTCGGCTTACCACTACGCCATGAAAGCCGCCGCCGCCGCGCCTCAATGGGTGCTGCCCTACACCAACACCGCCTACCTGCTCATCATGCGCTACAAACAGTTCGACCGGGCCAAACAACTGCTCGACAAAGCCCTGGCCAACGACTCCGCCTCGGCCGTGGTGTGGAACTATTTCGGCGTGTGGCACTACAAACAAAAACAGTATGCTGAAGCGGAACAGGCCTACCGCCATGCCCTGCGGATCGACTCCGCCTTTACCTACGCCTGGTTCAACCTCGGACTGACCTGCATGGATATGCACCGCGACACGGAAGCGGAACAAGTGTTCCAACACGCCCTCACACTCGACTCCACCAACGTGGATGCCAACAACAACCTCGGCTGGCTTTACGTCGGCACCCGGCGCTGGGCCGAGGCGGAACCCCTGTTGCTGCGCGCCACCACGCTCGATCCCAGCTATCCTTTCGCCTGGAACAACCTCGGCGCCGTCTATCTGAACACCGGACGCCTGGCCGAGGCTGAAACCATGATCCGCAGATCCATCGCCATCGACAGTTCCAATGCCTGGGCCTGGAACAACCTCGGCCAGGTATGCCGGCGCGCCCAACGCGACACGGAAGCGGAAAACTGTTTTTATAAAGCGACCGCCAAAGCCCCGGCTTTTGCCGAGCCGTATTTTCACCTGGCCTGTCTGGAATCTGCCCGCGGCAATATCGGCCCCGCCTGGCTCTACCTCCGGCAGGCGCTCGAAAACGGCTACCGTGACGCCGGCGCACTGGCACAGGAGCCTGGTTTGGCCAATCTACGCTCCCGAGGCCTCGGGACGGAGTGGGGAGAATTGATGCGGAAGTATTTTCCGGAGCGGTGAGGGCCAAACCTGACCCCAAGGTAAACTTTTCAAATTTCAAATTGGTCTTTTCAAATTTGACTTAATACTACTTTGTCACTTTAAATTCAGATGTCACTTCGTTCGACATGACAGCTCATTTAAACACAAATTGTTTACCAGATTTCTCGCTGCGCTCGAAATTTTCCCAGGCGCCCTTGGCCTCCTACTTTAGAAATGCCAGGCGTACCCCGCTAAATTTCGAGCACAGCGAGAAATCTGAATAATAGTTTGAATATCAAGGAACTGTCATGTCGAACGAAGTGAGACATCCGGTACACAGGTTATAACTTACGCGAATTACTTGAATTTTAACCATTCACCAAACCCATAATTATTATGAAAACTGCTCTTTTTTACTTACCCATTTTTCTATTGTGCTCCGTTTTAGTTCAGGGGCAAAACACGGATTCGCTGGCGGTGGTAAGGGGGGTGGATAGTTTGATTCAGGTTTCTCGCACCCTCACCGGACAGCGGGAGTATGACAAAGCACTCGAAGTGAATGCCGCGGCTGAAAAACTTGCCCAAGAAAGATTTGGGAAGGCGTCGGCCGTCTATGGGCGTTGCTGTGTCAACCGGGGGCGCGTAAATTATTTCAAGGGCGATTTGCAGGAAGCCGAAAAAGGGTATGTCGAGTCAATAACTGTCCAGGAAAAATCGCTGGGTAAAGAACACCCGGATTACGCAAAGAGTCTGTATAGTCTTGGAATTTTGTATAGGGTGATGGGGGCTTACGAAAAAGCCGAACCTTTTTCAATTCAAGCCAAAGCCATCCGGGAGAAAACTTTGGGACTGGAACACCCGGAGTATGCGCTTAGTGTGAATAGTCTGGGCGCTTTATATTCGATCATGGGCGTCTATGAAAAAGCCGAATCTTACTTTCTTGAAGCCAAAACTATCCTGGAAAAAACCCTGGGAAAAGAACATCCGGATTACGCAGCGAGTCTGAACAATCTGGGAATTCTGTACGGGCAAATGGGCGCCTACGAAAAAGCCGAACCCCTTTTCCGCGAATCCACTACCATCAAGGAAAAAAACCTGGGCAGGGAGCATCCGGAATACGCAATAAGCCTGTATAACCTGGGGGTTTTGTATTCGACAATGGGCGCTTATGAAAAAGCCGAACAGCTCTACCTTCAAGCCAAAGCCATACTGGGAAAAACCTTGGGCAGGGAACACCCGGAGTATGCAGTCAGCCTGTCTAATCTGGGTGGATTGTATATAGTAATGGGCGTTTACGAAAAAGCCGAACAGCTTTACCTCGAAGCTAAAGCTATTGTAGAAACAATTCTGGGCAAAGAGCATCCGGAGTATGCAAAGGTTGTGGCGAATTTGGGAGAAGTATACACTTACCTAGGCGCTTACGCACAAGCTGAACCTTATTTTCTCGAAGCCAAGATTATTCAGGAAAAGGTATTGGGACAAAATCACCCGGAATATGCATTTACCCTTCTAAAATTGTCCATTTTATACGAAACTCAAAACGGATATGCCGGCTCTGAACCCTTGCTGAAAAATTATGCAGTTTTAAGACAATTCAGTCTCAACCAATCAGCCGCTTATCTTTCCGAGCGACAACTCGCCGCTTATGCCGCCACGTTTCAGCAAGACGGACACAGGCTGTCTACTTTTTTATTCACTCGCCTGTCAAAAAACAAACCGGTAGGAACATTGCCTTCAATGTGCTTCGACCACAACTTGTTTCATAAAGGCTTCCTCCTCGGCGCTGCTGCCCGCCTTAACACCCTCGCATCCTCCTCGCCGGAATCGGAAGAAATCAACTTACGCCTCAAAATCTACCGCCGGCGCCTTGCCACCGAATACGCAAAGCCTGTCGTCGAGCGCATGGGTGTACCCGAACTGGAAGAAAAAGCCGAAGCCACCGAAAAAGACCTCGCCCGCACCGTGGCGGGCTACGCAGAGGCCGTCCGGCAAGTCAAGTGGCAGGAGGTATGGGCCACGCTAAAAAGACGTGAAGCCGCCGTCGAGTTCGTCCATTTCACGACGAAGGACACCCTCAAGGTCGATCTGGTTATGTACGCCGCCCTCCTGCTAAAACCCAACGCCAAAGCTCCCGTTTTCATTCCCCTCTTCGAAGAAAAACAACTGCTCCCGCTCCTTGCTCAAAACCGGGCTAGCCAGGGCGCGGCCCCCCTGTATGCCAGCCGCGGCGCCAAACCGCTCGCCGCCAGCCAGGGCGGTTCCGCGGAATTGTTCGAACTCTTGTGGTCGCCCCTCAAGCGGCATCTGAAAGGAATAAAAACCGTCTGGTATTCCCCCTCCGGCGCGCTGCATCGCGTCAACTTCGATGCCATTCCCCTGCCGGGCGGTCGAACCTTGTCGGACAAATACCGCCTGGCGCGCCTTGGCAGCACCCGATCACTGGTGGTACCGGACAAGGTGACTATCGGCTCCAATTCAGCGATTTTGTTCGGCGGCATTCAGTATGAGTTGGATACAACAGCCGTTCTTATGGATTCCACCCGTTTGAAACAAGCGGAAACAAGCGGATCATCCGGCTTGTCGTTCTCGTATGCCGACCGCAACGCGCCCGGCCGCGGCGAAAACTGGACTTACCTGCCCGGCACGGCAAAAGAAGTGTCGGACATCAAAGCCTTGTTTCAAAAATCTGATTTTTCCTCCCGCATATATTCCAAAGATGCTGCCACCGAGGAACTGTTCAAAAGCCTGGGCGGTCCGGCCTTGGGCCCCTCCCCCCGCATCCTCCACCTCGCCACCCACGGCTTCTTTTTCCCCGACCCCAATCCGCAATCCGCAATCCGTAATCCGCAATTTGCTGAACCCGTTTTCAAACTCTCCGACCACCCCATGATCCGCTCCGGCCTCATCCTCGCGGGCGGAAACCATGCCTGGAAAACCGGTAAACCTTTGCGAGAAAACATGGAAGACGGTATCCTCACCGCCTACGAGATCAGCCAGATGAACCTCTCCAACACCGAGATGGTGGTGCTGTCGGCCTGCGAAACCGGCCTGGGCGATATTCAGGGCAACGAGGGCGTGTACGGCCTGCAACGCGCCTTCAAGATCGCCGGGGCGAAGTACCTGATCATGTCGCTGTGGCAGGTGCCCGACCAGGAGACTTCGGTGTTTATGACCACGTTTTACCGGCATTGGCTGGAGAGCAAAATGCCCATCCCCGACGCCTTCCGCGCCACGCAGCGGGAGATGCGAGAGCGTTTCGGCGATCCGTACCGGTGGGCGGGGTTTGTGCTGGTGGAATAAAATTTTTTTCCCGCCCCTGATAACCTTTTCCCCATTGCAGTATAAATAGGCAAATCATCGCTACTCCCCACCGCGATGAAAAACGAAACCGAAATCTTTCACCGTCAAAACTTCAAACAATGAAATCGCATCGTTTTTGCCTGTCTGCCGCCCTGTTCAGCCTCGCCCTGTTCGCCGTTTCCTGTACCAAGGAATCCCT
>CALEYM010000529.1 GCA_937926185.1 uncultured Bacteroidota bacterium
CGCATGTTCAGCCAATGCCGCCAGATTCCCGGTACGAAGGAATCCGTCACCGAAGGCTTTCACGGTACCAACGGCAGCGCTCCCTGGCCAGGCCGGATACAGGCGCGTAACGGATACGTCATCTGGAATCACGACGACAAAAACGACCCAAATCCCTACCAAGTGGAGCATGACGAGTTGTTCGACGCCATCGCTAAGTCTGAATTTAAATTTTCCGATGCGGAAAACGCCGCTAAAAGCACCATGACCGCCATCATGGGACGTATGGCCACCTATTCCGGTCAGCTCATCGAATGGGATGCCGCGCTGCAATCGGACATCGACCTGATGCCCGCCAAACTCGCCTGGGATACCACGCCAAAAGTGCTGCCGGGTGCGGACGGGCTGTATCCCTGCGCGGTGCCGGGGGTGACGAAGGTGATTTGAGGCGGTATTGCGTCATTTACGTCATTGGGTCATTTATGAAAATCAGCGAGGCTTGCTTTGCCCGTGAAACCTCACCCCGCTGGGCAGCAGTTGGTTCGAACCGGGCAGCTTATGCAAGCCCCCTGTTAGTTTTCCTCTTTTTCTACCTTTTTCCGCAAATCCTTCCTGCCCAAACCACCCTCCACCGCTATGAATATTCCCATCCCCAAATGGGTACTGTTTTCCGCCTGGTGTTTTACACGGAACAAGACTCCGCAAACGCGGCGGCAACAGCAGCGCACGTTTTCCGGCGGGTAGACACTTTGAACCGGATTTTTTCCGATTACCTGCCGGAAAGCGAACTCAACCGCCTGAGCGACCAGGCGGGGCGAAAAGAACCGGTCGCGGTGTCTGCCGAACTGGCGGATATCCTGTGGCGCGCCCGGCAGTTTTCCAAAGCCACAGACGGGGCCTTCGACGTCACGGTCGGCGCGCTGACCCGCCTGTGGCGCCGGGCCCGGAACATGCAGGAAATGCCCGATCCGGTGCGTCTTCAATCCGCTTTGCAAACGGTGGGCTGGCGCTCCGTTCAATTTACCGGAAAACAACAGCTGCGACTCGCCCGGCCCGGCGCCCGCCTCGACCTGGGCGGCATCGCACAGGGCTATGCTGCCGATGAGTGTCTGCGCGTACTGCGCACAGCGGGCATCAACAGGGCGCTGGCCGATGCCGGCGGAGATATCGCATTGGGCGATGCCCCGCCTGGCGTAGCGGGATGGCGCATTGAAATACCCGGCGCCCGACCAGACAACCCGGAAATATTGTACCTGGCTAATTGCGGTATCACCACTTCCGGCGCCACGTACCGGTACCTGGAAATAAATGGGATACGTTACTCGCATATTGTAAATCCGAAAACTGGCCTGGGGCTCACCCACCGGGTACTTGTAACCGTACAAGCCTCCGATGCCACCACTGCCGACGCCTGGGCCACGGCTATCAGCGTGGGTGGCGCGGCCGGCTGGGGAAAATGGAAAAAAAGGCGCTACAGGATAAAAGTCTGGTTGGCAGAGTCCTGCCTTTGAAACGGACTTAATACAATTTGAATTTCAAGGGAACCGAGAACTTCACTTTTACCGGTTGTCCGTTTACATGCCCCGGAATCCAGATTTTTCCAAACAAGTTGACCAACCGGAGTGCTTCAGCATTAATTTCCTTTGAAACGCCTTTTTCCAACACCAGTTCGGTAGTATTACCGGAACCATCCACTATACAGGAAATGACCACAACGCCCTGAACGCCATTTTCTTTGGCTATTGGCGGATACACCATCCATGCATCGACTAACCATTTCATATAATTGGCGCCGCCAAGAAATACGGGAAGCACTTCGCATCTGCCGGTGTCACCCGGCGGACATGTCTTTATCTCTTCCATGTAGCCAGGTTGCGCAGCCGTGTTGTCGTAAAACAGCAGGGTATCCCGGTCAAAATCATACCGGTGCAACAGTTTGCCCGCGGCATTGTAAAAAGACCATATTCCTGCACGCTCGTCGTCCCTGTAGCGCCCTTCAAACACAAGTTTACCATCGGTATAGCCGCGCCAGATACTGTCGCGTTGGTTATTTTTGTAAAAGCCCTCGGCTACAATCTGGCCCCCGATTGACCTGACATAAGTACCCTGACGCAATTCGGAGTTTCCGGCGATGACCTGATAATTTTCCGTTATTTTAGGATTGCGTTTTGAAATTTTCTTTTCCACAGTAGTTAACACCGGTTGGGCCAGCAGGCAATTGGCGTAAACAATCAGGAGCAAAATCAATATACATTGCGGATAATTGCGCATAAAATAAAACTTTGGAGGTTAAATATCTTTTTTTAAGGTTACGGGTGCAATTTTAAGGCATTCACCATACTCAAACGTATGAAATCTGTTTTCGCCATCTGTTTTGCCTCTTTTTACGGCCTGGCTATTCGCTATCTGTTTTTGTTTTTTAGCAATATTACGGAAGTGATCAGCCTCTCCCTGGTATTTGTGGCGCCCTTTGCCATCGGCTACGTCACGGTTGCCTTATCGGGTCTGCAAAGAGTTGAAAACGGGTTAAGCGCTTTTTTCCGTCCCTGGGCAGTTACCGCTATCCTGCTCATCGTCACCATCATGCTCTCGATGGAAGGCGCTATTTGCTGGATCATCATCTATCCATTCTTTTCCGCGGGAGCAGGTATTGGCGGATTGGCCGCTTTTTACATGATGCGTTACAGGAAAAAGCAGGCCGGAAACGCAGAAAACCCGGATATTTTGGATGATTTCGACCGGCATAGCCGGTTAAAAATGTCTCCTTTTCTGTTGTTGCCCTTCGTTCTTGGGCTAATCGAAGACGACCGTTTGCAGTCTCCGGCCATTTACGAAGTAACGCGCGAGATTACCGTGGCAGCCCCGGTTGAGCGTGTTTGGGATGCGCTCACAACGATAGATACCATCAGAGTGGAAGATGACAACAGTTTTTTCAGGGTTGTACTGGGGCTGCCGCGCCATTTGCGCACCGAACTGGACACCCTGGCGCCCGGTGGCCGCCGAACGGCTTATTATGAACGGGGTTTGTATTTCGAGGAAACCATAATCGAATGTGACCCCGGCCGGTTGCTCCGGCTGCGGATCAAAAGCGAACCGGGCAGTATACCGCCCAATGTACTCGACGAGCACGTGGTGATCGGGGGTAAACACTTCAAGGCGTTGGAGGATACCTACCGGTTGACTCCCCTGCCCGGTGACCGTTGTCGTGTCCAACTGACCGGGCGGGTGGAAATCAATACCCCCTTTAACTGGTACGCAAAACTTTGGGCAAACTGGCTGATGTCAGATGCCTTCGACACGCTCCTGCAAATCGTGCAAAAAAGAGCAATGAAACAATAGTCCATGCGTCAATACCTGTCCCTGATCCTGTTGTTTTTGCCTGCCTTACTGTTTGCGGGGTTGTTTTGGGCATACCGAGAACACCCGGGATTGGGGATACAGGAAAAATTTCCATTCGTGCCCTGGCAATTCATTCTACTGGGTTTTTTCGGCCTTATCGCCACGGCTGGCGGTGTGTTGGACTGGCGTTATCACCGCAATCCGCTTCAACTTAAACTTTCAAAAAAGGAGCGTAACGCGGAGGCCGCCGCATTGGGCTTGGGTGGCTTGCCCATGTTTACAGCGATGTGGATGGCCACCCTGAGCGAAGACCCAACCCGGTTCCTCATACCCATTGTACTTATCCTGATTTACACGGTCGTCCTGATTTGTTACGACGAATTTGTATTCCACATCCGCCGCTGTGGGAAAACGGAAACCTGCTATCATCGCATGCTCGTGTTTGGAAACGGCCTGGCATGGCTGGCCTGGTTTCATTATATTTATTGCCGGTAAACCGCTTTCCCGCAGATTGAATATGCTGAACAATTTGGAAGTCGGCCACAAAAAGGGAAAAATCGAAGTGCGTACGGTGCAATTGGCCCGGCCAATTCCGTCGGGCATACGCCTGCTGTACATCTCTGACCTGCATTTTAACCGCTTCAGCGGGCGACGGGCCGAACAGTTGGCGGATATTATTTCCGCCCAAAAACCGGACTTGCTGCTCTGGGGTGGCGACTATGCCGATACCAATGCCGGGTTTGCAATTTTGCGGGAGCTGTTATCGGCCCTATCACCACGCCCCCACATGGTGGCCGTGGCAGGTAATCACGACCATTTTTTCGGTATTCGCAAACTGACAACACTCTTGTGCGACTATGGCGTCCAATGGATTGAAAATGCATCTGTCCAAATGCCATTACGGGAACATACTGTCCGCATTGACGGCAATGCGGTTTCAAAAGACACCTCTTCTGCCATGCTTCGAATTTTATGCATGCACCGGCCTTCATTCCCGAGCGGCGCCGAAAACCGGTATGATCTGGCCTTGGCGGGACATTTGCATGGCTGCCAGTGCGTTTTTTGGCAACAAGGCAGCGCATTATTCCCGGGACGTTGGTTTTACCGATGGAATGTTTTAGAAAAACAAATCGGGCGCTGCTTATTCGTCGTCAGCCGCGGGGTGGGCGACACTTTGCCCTTGCGGTTTAATTGTCCGAGAGAGGTGGTTTTAGTAAAATCATAATTTCAAAACTTTCTTTTTAACCGGCCCTTTACATACCTTTGCGCCCCGAAAATCATGAAAGAAAAACATTGCGCCGATTTTCGGAAATGCCGGATACTGGTTTAAAGTACCAGTTTCCGGCATTTTTTTAATCCGTCCCTCCGCCGTCTACCGTCCACAGTCCACCGTCTACCGTGAAAGACACATCCATTCAGTCCATCCTCATTATCGGCTCCGGCCCCATCATCATCGGCCAGGCCTGCGAATTCGATTACTCCGGCTCCCAGGCCAGCCGTTCCCTGCGGGAAGAGGGAATCAAGGTTGCCCTCATTAACTCCAACCCGGCCACCATCATGACCGACCCGGTAACGGCCGACTACATTTACCTGCGCCCGCTGACACCGGAGAGCATCGAAAAAATCCTGCAGGAACACCAGGAGAGCCTCGATTTGCCCAGGATCGACGCCGTGCTGCCTACCATGGGCGGCCAGACGGCGCTCAACCTGGCCATCGAATGTGAAAAACAGGGTATCTGGGAAAAATACGGCATCCGCATGATCGGTGTGGACACAGCCGCCATCGAACGCACCGAAAACCGCGAGGAATTTCGCCGGCTGATGATTTCCATAGGCATAGACGTGGCGCCGTCCATCATCGCCAACTCGTACCTGGAAGGCAAGGAAGCGGCGCAAAAAATCGGTTACCCGTTGGTGATACGCCCCTCCTACACGCTCGGCGGTACCGGCGGCGGCTTCGTCATGAAGGAGGATGAATTTGACGAAGCCCTCAAACGCGGCCTCAACGCCTCCCCCACTCATGAAGTGCTGGTGGAAAAAGCCGTGCTCGGCTGGAAAGAATTCGAACTGGAGCTCTTGCGCGACGCCAACGACAACGTGGTCATTATATGTACGGTAGAGAACCTCGACCCAATGGGCATCCACACCGGCGACAGCATCACCGTGGCGCCGGCCATGACGCTGTCCGACACCGGCTACCAGCGCATGCGCGACCAAGCCATCCGGATCATGCGTTCGCTGGGCCAGTTTGCCGGCGGCTGCAACGTACAATTCGCCCAAAACCCTGAAACGGAAGAACTGATTGCCGTAGAGGTCAATCCCCGCGTGTCGCGCTCCTCGGCGCTGGCATCCAAGGCCACGGGCTATCCCATCGCCAAAATCGCCGCCAAACTCGCTATCGGCTACACGCTCGACGAACTGAAAAACCAGATCACCAAAACGACCAGCGCCTATTTCGAGCCGACGCTCGACTATGTGATCGTCAAAATGCCGCGCTGGAACTTTGAAAAGTTCCACGGCGCCGACCATCGCCTGGGCCTTCAGATGAAATCGGTGGGCGAAGTGATGGCCATCGGGCGCAGTTTCAACGAAGCCCTGCAAAAAGCCTGTCAGAGCCAGGAAAACAACCGCAGCGGACTGGGCGCCGACAAAAAAGAATGGTTGCGCACGGAAGACATTCTCGAACGCCTTGAACAAGTGTATGACGACCGCATTTACCGGGTCAAAGACGCTTTGCGGCTCGGAATTCCTTCCAAATCGGTACAAAAAATCACCGGCATCGACAACTGGTTCATCCAGCAGATCAAAAACCTCGTGCAAATGGAAGACCGGCTCCTGCGTTTCAACGTGGCAGAAGACATCCCGCACGATTTTTTTGTGGAGCTGAAGAAAAACGGTTACTCCGACGCGCAAATCGCCTGGATGCTTCGCATCACGGAGAAAGAAGTTACCCGCCGCCGCAAGGAACTGGGCATCCGCCGGGTGTACAAAATGGTGGATACCTGCGCGGCGGAGTTCGAGTCGAAAACCAATTATTTTTACTCCACTTTCGACGACAAAAACGAAAGCATACCTACGGATAAGAAAAAAATCGTCGTGCTCGGCTCCGGCCCCAACCGCATCGGCCAGGGCATCGAGTTCGACTACTGCTGCGTACACGGCGTACTGGCCATCCGGGAAGTGGGCTACGAAGCCATCATGGTCAACTGCAACCCCGAAACCGTATCCACCGACTACGACCTGGCCGACAAACTTTACTTCGAACCCGTCTATTGGGAACACCTCGAAGAAATACTCGAACACGAACGCCCCGACGGGATTATCGTACAACTCGGCGGCCAGACGGCGCTCAAACTCGCCGAAGACCTGCACAAAAACGGCTGGAATATCATCGGCACCTCCTACAACGACATGGACATCGCCGAAGACCGCGGCCGCTTCTCCGATTTGCTCAAAGACCTGCAAATCCCCTACCCACATTACGGCGTGGCCCGCAACGTTGACGAGGCCCTGGAAGTGGCCAAATTTATCCCTTACCCGCTGCTGGTGCGCCCCTCCTACGTGCTCGGCGGCCAGCGCATGAAGATCGTGATCAACGATAACGAACTGGAACGCCACGTACTGTCTATCTTCAAACACCTGCCCGACAACCGCGTATTGATCGACCAGTTCCTCGAACGCGCCTCCGAGGCCGAGATCGACGCCATTTTCGACGGCGACGAGGTGCACATCATGGGCATCATGGAACATATCGAGCCGGCGGGTATCCACTCCGGCGACTCCTCTGCCGTGCTGCCCACTTACTCGCTCTCGGAACAGGCCGTGCAAACCATGTGCGAATACGCCGAACGCATCGCCCGCGCCCTCAATATTAAAGGCCTGATCAACATCCAGTTTGCCATCAAAGACGACCACGTGTACGTCATCGAGGCCAACCCGCGCGCCTCGCGCACCACACCTTTTATCGCCAAAGCTTACGGCGTACCCTACCTGAACATTGCCACCAAGGTGATGCTCGGCACGCACAAACTCAAGGATTTTAACATCGAGAAAAAACTCGAAGGCTACGCGATCAAAATTCCCGTGTTTTCCTTCGATAAATTCCCGAACGTGGACAAACGCCTGGGGCCGGAGATGAAATCGACGGGTGAGGCGATTTACTTTATCAAGGACTTAAAAGATCCTTATTTCCGGGAGTTGGAAAGGAACAGGAGTATGTATTTGTATAATTGACGATTTATAGTGTTTAAAAGTCTTCTTCAATAAGTTCTCTGTTTACCATTATTCCGGTCGTGGCGCCCATTGAAACTGCATTGGCTACAGTACGTATACGAGAAGTATTATCGCCGCAGGAAAAGACGCCGGGAATAGTCGTTCTTTGTGCCGCATCTGTTTTAAGATAGCCCTCAGTGGTTAGTTCACATCCCAGTGACTCCGGAACGGATGACTGCTGCACAAATGGAAGCCGTGCATACAACGCTTTTACAGGTGCATTTGCTCCATCTTTAAAAATGACATTTTCAATATAGCCGTTTTTGTGTTCTATCCGCTCAATTTCTTTTTCCGTTGTGTTGATATTGTGTTTATGGAGTTTATTTATCTGCTGATCAGTCAGTGTTGATTTGCCATTGGTAAAGAGTGTCAAATCGCTT
>CALEYM010000530.1 GCA_937926185.1 uncultured Bacteroidota bacterium
TGACCACATTGACCACATTGACCACATTGACCACATTGACCACATTGACCACATTGACCACATTAATGTATGCATTCTCTCAGCGATATTCTGACCCATCTCGGTGAAGACCGGGAACAATATTTTCAGGCGGTGGCTCCCCCGGTAATCCAGTCCAGCAATTTCGTATTCCCCGACTTGGCTGCTTTCCGCACGGTGTTTTCCGATGAATTGGAACACCATGTATACAGCCGGGGCAACAACCCGACGGTGGAAATCCTGCGAAAAAAGCTGGCCGCGCTGGAGGGCGCCGAAGATGCGCTTGTTTTTTCAAGCGGAGCAGGCGCCGTGGCGGCTGCCGTCATCGGCAACGTACGGGCCGGCGACCATATCGTTTGCCAGAAAGCGCCGTATTCCTGGACCTCGGCCCTGTTGCGCAAGTTTTTGCCGCGATTCGGGGTGGAGCACACTTTCGTGGATGGAACGGAGGTAGAAAATATCCGTTCGGCCATTCGACCCAACACCCGCGTGTTGTACCTGGAAAGCCCCAATACGATGACTTTTGAGTGTCAGGACCTCTCCGCTTGCGCGGCCCTGGCAAAGGAATATCAACTGGTTACCATTATTGATAATTCTTATTGTTCTCCCATTTACCAAAACCCCGTGTCCTTTGGCATCGATATTGTTGTTCATTCCGGCACAAAATACCTGAACGGCCATTCGGATGTGGTGGTTGGCGTCCTTTGCGCAAGCAAGGCCATGGTCAAAAAGATATTTGAGTCGGAACTGATGACCCTGGGCGGCATCCTCGGCCCACACGATGCGGCGCTGGTGATCAGAGGCCTGCGTACGCTTCCGCTGCGTTTGCAGCGTTCCGACGAAAGCGCGCGTGTATTGATCGAAAAACTGGATAAACATCCAAAAGTGGAACGAATTTGGTACCCGTTTCATCAAAGTTTTCCCCAACTGGAATTGGCCCGGAAACAAATGCGGGGTTGCGGCGGCTTGTTTTCCGTTGAGTTTAAAACGGAGTCACGGGAGCGAATGGAGGCTTTTGTACACCGCCTCAGGCGTTTTTTGATGGCCGTTTCCTGGGGTGGGCACGAGTCGCTCATTATGCCGGGCATAGGTTTTTACGGCATTCCAGGCAAACCAGAACCTTCATTGCCCTGGAATTTTTGCCGGTTTTATATTGGCCTCGAAGATTCGGAGTGGTTGTGGGAGGATTTGAAGCAGGCCATGGAGGTATTGTAATAAAACGTTAAAAGCAACCATTTCACCGGCTTCCTGTTTTTATTTGCCTGATGCTAAACCACTGCTCCTCCGCGCGTATGCCCGATGCTAACCTGACAATTTCGCAAATATTTCCCAAAAATGCCGCTTACCGGTACAGTTATTTCCGTTCCATCGAGGCTGCCGGCGCCGACTGGGATACAGCGGCGCCCGCCCACGATATTTTCCTGCGAAGGGAATATCTCGCCATTTTGGAAAGTAATCCCCCTGTCGGCATGCGGTTCGGGTACCTGGTCTTTTACCGGGACGAGCAGCCTGTAGGGGTGGCGCTGTGCCAGATCAAATTTTTTAAAGGGGATGACAATATCAATGAGTTGGATCAGCCGGTAAAAGACCCTTGTTTTTTCGGAGGGCTGGCAAAGTGGTTCAAACGTTGGGTGGCCGGTAAAATGGCCGCCGATATTTTAATTTGTGGCAACATGTTGCTGACAGGCGAACACGGGTATTGGTTCGATTACCAGAAGATCAGTCCGGAAAAAGCGGTCTTGTTGCTTGAAAAAGCGTTGAACGAAGTGATCCGCACGTCGGAAAGAGATGGCGTAAAAATGCCGGTGATACTCGTGAAGGACCTGGCGCCCGAACGCCGGGATCAAGGGCAAATATTGGTAAACAAGGGTTTTGTCGAGTTTGATATTCAGCCCAATATGGTACTGAAATTGCATTTTCGCGATTTTGACGAATATCTGTCGGCCATGTCGACCAAATACCGGACACGTGCCAAACGCGCGTTTAAAAAAGCCGACGGCATGATCAAAAAAGAACTCGCCCTGGTGGATATTCAGCGCGAGTTGCCCCGGATGTATGCCTTGTATTGCGAAATCGCCAATAATGCCGGGTTTAACATGGTCGATCTCAACGAACAATATCTGCCGGCGCTGAAACGCGACTTACCCGAACGCTTTCGCCTCTTTGGATATTACCTCGACAACCAGCTCGTTGCTTTTTTTACCACCATTCGCAACGGGGATGAGTTGGAGGCTCATTTTCTGGGATACGACAAAACACTAAACCACGATTACCAGCTATATCTCAATATTCTGTACGACATTGTCCGCGTTGCACTGGAATCCGGCTGTTATTCCGTCATATTTGCCCGGACGGCATTGGAAATAAAAAGTTCGGTCGGGGCTGAGCCTTGCGACCTGAAATGTTATTTGCGGCATCAAAATCAATTGCTGAACAAATTTACAGGGACAATACTGGAATACCTGAAACCGGTGGAGGAATGGCAACCGCGGCATCCCTTTAAATCGCATGCAGAAATGGAGGAGCACACGGCCTGAATGGCCTCAGCGGATAACGGCGAACTCTTTAACCCGGAGCCGTCCGTCTGTTTTCATCCACAACAGGTACAATCCGGGCGCCGGGCGTTCGAGAAGCACCTGGTGGCTGGCGACAACCACGTTTTCTGCGCGCCCATCCCACACTATCCTGCCGGCGATGTCGGAAATCCACCATTCGGTTGTAAGGGTATTGCCTGGTGGGGCGCCTGCCGTACTGGTCGAACGTATTTCAAAATAGCCGTGATTAGGATTCGGAATAATTTTTATTTCCCGATCCTGACCGGGCTCACCGGTGTTGGCCGGATCATATTCGATCCGGATAATCGCTTCATTGGTGCAAATAGAGATCGTTTGATCGAAGGTGGCGCAGGCCTGGTTCAGGATGGTTTGGCCCGGCGCGAGAAAAGGTTTGGGCTGTACGGTGAAAATAACATAGCCCACCGAATTCGGGCCGGCGGTTGCTTGATTGGGTAAAATTATGTCGTCGAAATACCAGCGAATAATATTGCTCCCATCCTGCACCAACTGGCAAGGGTGGCTGGAATCGATCATGGCGAAGGTGCTGACGTCCAAGCGAGGGTCGAGGGTATCGCGTAAAATGACCTGGTAAACCGTATCGGGGCTGGTGTTTTGAAAACGAACGAAATACGTTACTGTAGCGCCTTCGGCAATCGCGGTGGGTGTAAGCGTCTCTTCTACAAACACTCGCATATCGTTTTGAGCGAAAAGTGTTTGAGCAAAACAGAATACCGCCAATGGCAGAACGGATGGACGGAGGCAGTGCATGAATTA
>CALEYM010000531.1 GCA_937926185.1 uncultured Bacteroidota bacterium
TGTCGCCGGCGGTTGCGTAGGGCGCCGGCGTGGCATCCAGCCATTGCATCTGCGGGTCCAGCACGAGTTTCAGCCGGCCCGATTCGGGCTGTACGCCATAGTTGGCTGCCTGCACCTGATAGTTGGCTGCAAAGCCTGGCCGGGGCGGCTGGTAAGCCTGTATTTGAACTTCCAGGTAACGCGGTTTTTCCGGCGTAAGCAGAAACGTGTATACTGCGCCGGGATCGTTTGCCGGATGAAAAGCAGGAGAAACAAGGAGGTTGGGCAGGTTCACCACCAGACGCAGGGTGTCCTCCATCAGATCGGCGCGAAGGCCCACATGGGCCATCCCGTTCGAGTCGGTGAGCGCCACGTGCGAAGCGCTGCTGACCGGTATACCTTCGGCGGGCGTATCCCCGGAATCGACTATGCCATTCCCATTGGCATCCATCAGGACGCGGGCCCGGGCCACCAGCTTGCGGAAATCGGCAGTGGGCCGCCGCATCAGGGTAAAGTAGTTCGCCACGTACACCTGTTCGTCGGGGCCAATTTGCAGGAGTTCCCGGCTGAGATAGGGTAAATTCTGCGGATCGCTCAGTTCAATCCAGTTAAAACCATCGTCTTCCGAAAACAGAATGTGATGCTGAACAGAACCTTCCGCCATCATGAACAACATGCCGTCGGGCGCCGTCAGCATTCTTTTAGGAGTAAGCGGCCAACCGCCCCCGGCGGGATAAACGTCCGGCAGTTTGTCCCAGGTTTGGCCGCCATTATCGGTGCGGAAAAAACCGCCTACCTGGCTACCGATGCCAAAGATGGCGTTGCCGCCGGCTTCAATCCGTTGGAAAAAAGCCCAGGGTGGCAAATTATCAAGTATCTTCCAGCTGTTGCCGCCGTCTGTCGAAATATACGGTTTTGCGCCGCCTGGAGCATCGGCCAGGGCAATTATGTTGCCTCCCGCTTTGGCCCAATCGTACAGACCGTCCGGGAAATCGCGCAAGTCCGTCCAGTCATTTTGTTGAAACGACCAGCGGCCCATCTGCCGGATGTTATTTGCCGGGCTGGTGATTTGGGCAAAAATGCCGTCTTCGTCCCAGATCAGTTTTTCAATCTTTCCATAACCCAGGTACTGTAAGGGAACCAGGGTATCCCAGGTTTCGCCACGGTCGGGGGTAAAACACACGCCTTCATATAAGGATACGGGAGAGCATGCCCAAAAAACGGAGTCGCCGCGTTGCATGGTCTGCGAAAAGCAATTGTTTTCTACGTCAGGCAAATGCCGGTATAAGGCGGCATCATCCGTTTTCAGGTGCCAACCCTCACGGCTACTGACGAGCGAACGGCCGTCCGGCCAATGGAAAAAGGGTCTTTGGTCGTACACATCGACCCAGCCATGATCCGGCGGTATGGCGTCCCAATGCGTTCCCTGATCCGTACTGCGATAAAGGCTGCCCGACCAGGAGTGGATTCCGATCAAAGCGCTGTCGGTTTCGCCGATCATGGACAGGTCTTTTATGGGTGGCGTAAACATTTGCCAGGTCGAATCCTGAAGGCCCAAACGCCATTGACCGGACGGAGAGAACCCCGTTTGCCCCATACAGTAGGTGTGCAGGTAAACCGCTCTGGAAGTAGCCCACAAGCGGTATTTACTGCAACCGTCCGGGGCAAAAAAAGTATCGGTTTGCCAGGAAGCGCCCAGGTCGCCGGATCGCAGCAGCAGGTCGTTTTGGCCGTTCTGTACCAGCAGAAATACCCGCGTGCCGAGTCGAGCCATCCATACGTCATTGTCACTAATGTTTAACATGGACATATCGGGCGCACCGGCCGCGTTTTTCCAGCTGTTGCCGCTGTCAACTGTATAGACTATGCCGGAGGCGGAAACCCGGATAATGCGCGTATCCAGCCGGTCGAGAATATTGATCAGCCGTTTATTCGGATCAACCAACACGGTATCCCGGCTGCCGTCCGGGAATTGGCGCATGATGGTTCCATAAATATCGCAAAAAAAAGCGGTATCGCGCAGGAATGCCCTGTGATTCCCATAAAAGGGCCCGTAGGGTACATCCAGTCGATTCCACGTGACCCCGCCGTCGGTGCTGACAATCGTATATGGGCCATCATAAGCATAAATAAAGCCGTCGGCTTCTTTGAAGGTATAGTAGTAATTGGCCAGAGAGTCGGGCAGTGCCGTCCAGGTTGTGCCGAAATCCGCCGAGCGAAAGGTCGCTTTGGGCTGCGGGAAAAACTGATTCAGGCATACCAGTAATACGGAGTCCTGCACAAACGCGCGTGAATTGAATACGGATGCGGGCATTTGTACGGGTTGCCATTGAGCGGGAAGTTGGTTAAGGGAAAGGAAAAGGGCGGCCAGGAGAAGGGCGTGTTTGTGGGTCATACGGTTTTGCGTTGTGGAGAAACAGGTTGATTGCCAAGGCAAATATGCACTGCTTCAGGTGTTTTTCCACATCAAACAGCGCCTGTTTTTCACATATTTTTTCTTGCGCCGCCCCAAACCCCTTTCCGTCCTTTCATCACCAAAAACGCCCCCACGCCGAACGCCAGCGCCGCCAGTACGGCCAGCGTAAAACCGCCGTAGAAATACTGCATCGCGTTCTCGTGGATTACGGCCAGCGACAGATCGCGGTCGAACGACAGGGTACCCGCCTTGTCGCCCATCCAGAAAGCGCCGCACTGATAGCTGGCGTACAAGATAAACGGAATGGCGGGCGGCAGGCTGATGTTGGCGAACAGGATCACCAGGGCTTTGTTCAGCCGCAGCAGGTAGGCGCCGGCAATGGCGGTGGCCAGTTGAAAACCCCAGATGGGCACGATGCCCATGAACACGCCGAAAGCAATGGAAAGCGATTTTTTGATCTCGGTCTCGTTGGCGTCAGCGAAGGCTTCCTTCAGGTGTTCGCGGAAGTTTTTTTTTAACAACCCCCGGATGAGATCGCGGGGTTTGATGTACAGGAAAGTGATGAACACCAGCACCGTGTTGAGCACGCTCACGCGGGAAAAGTCGCGGAACGGGCGGAAGTGCGACACCCGGGTTTCTTTGGGGGCGTAGTATACTTTTACCGGCACAAAAGTGACCGGTATGCCCGCCCAGGCCGCCCGCACGATCACTTCGATCTCGAATTCGTATTTGGTGGTAAAAAAACGCATACCGCTCAGGCGCCGAACGGGATACAGGCGGTAGCCCGACTGCGTGTCGGGGGCCTTGATACCCGTTTCCACCCAAAACCAGAAATTGGAAAACTTATGTCCGAAACTGCTTTTACCCGGCACCGAGGCCTGTTCCATGTTGCGCGCGCCGATGATCACCGCGCCGGGCGTTTCTTCCAGTTTTTCCAGGAAACCCGGAAGGTCGTCGGGGTAGTGCTGGCCGTCGGAGTCGATGGTAATGGCGTAATCGTAGCCTTTTTCCACGGCGAATTGAAAGCCGCGGCGCAGGGCCATACCTTTGCCCGCGTTTTGCGGATAACTGACTACCTGTAAAAAGTCGTACCGGGCCAGTACTTCGGCCGTGCCGTCGGTAGAGCCGTCGTTCACCACGATGATATGACGGGTATACTGCGCCACGCCGTCGATCACCTGCCCCAGGGTACCCGCGTTGTTGTAGGTGGGGATGAGTACGCAGACTTTGTAGTCCTCGAATTTTTGCCGTACCGGCCCAAGATCGTTCATTGTAAACAAAACGTTCCTTTCATTTTGAAAAAAACAGTACCGCTTTCGGGATCGAGCAGGCGGCTCTCTGCCTCAATTTGTCCGGACTCCGTCTCATGGTAGGTTAACTCGGAACGCACCGTTTTGTTTTCATTCGGGTTAAGGATATTCAAAAACTTAAGGCTGCGCGCCGATACCAGCCGGGTTTTGCGGCCGATGGCGTGTTCCAGCAATTCCTTGGTCATTTGCATCATGCACACGCCGGGCACGACGGGGAAACCCGGGAAATGCCCCTCCAGAATGGGATGCCTGGCATTGAGCGAAAGTACCGCCGCGCAGGCGCCTGCCCCGGTTTCGGAAAAGGATTCTATTTGGTAAAAATCGTGGAGTAATCTTTGTTGCAAGTGATGCATTTTAACGGTTACCCGGATTAAGAGCCTTCAATCGAATGGCAAAGGTAAAATTCCGGTGCTCAAGTAGTACGTTTTCCGGCATGCCAGCCTGAAAAGGTTCCATTTCCACGATTACTTTGGGTTTGCGCCGGCCTGCTTTTTCGATGCGCAGCAAGCGTTGGCAAAGGGTGTCGGTGAGGTAATAATTGGTTTCTTTGCCCGAAACGAAAGGAAAATACAGTCGCGCGCTGTCGCGCAAAACCCGCCCGTCCGGCTGCCCGATATTTTCCATCAACAACAGTTCAAAATCTTTGCGCAGGGTGCGGATCACCGCTTTCCGGTTCAGTTTTTTCAAACAATAGCGCACCCGGAAACTGTCCCGCCTGAATTCGAAGTCGAATAAAGTGGGGCCCGTTTCACTCGTGAACACCACCCGCCGGCTGCTGTCGGGCATGGTTTTAAATACCAGCAGGCCGCTGAATTGTTTGCCCACTACAGTTACATCGGTTTTGTAAATGTGGGATGCGAAGGCGGGGCGGAATTTTTGCACACATTCGGGTGAAATGCCGGGGGCTTCTTTCAGGGTGGAGTAGGGGGAATGGCAGGCTGAGAGGAGGAGGGTAAAAATGAATATCGAATGTCGAATGTCGAATGTCGAATGTCGAAGTGTCCGTAGAGT
>CALEYM010000532.1 GCA_937926185.1 uncultured Bacteroidota bacterium
CCGGACAATACGCCCCGGGCGCCGTACCATACCATCAGGCCGATCGACAAGGCGGAGATGATCTCCACGATGGGAAAAAAGATCGCGTAGGCCATGATGGAGCGCAGGTTGGCGCCCGTATAATCGCGGTTGATCTGGCGAAATTTGTCCGCCTCGCGGGCCTCGGCGTTAAAAATCTGCACCATGCGCATGCCGGTGATCCGCTCCTGTAAAAAAGCGTTCATGGTAGAGATATGGTTGCGCACTTTTTCATAACTCTTGCGCACGCTTTCCTTGAATTGGTAACTGCCCCAGATCAGGATCGGGAAAACGCTCAGCACCACCAGCGTCAGTTTCCAGGAGGTAGCGAACATGATGCCCATCACTGCCACGATCGACAACAGATCGGCCAGGATCGTGATGCTGCCCTCCGAAAAAATGGTGTTGATGGCCTCGATATCATTGATGGTGCGCGTGGTGCTGGTGCCGATCGGTGTTTTGTCGAAATAAGACAGGTTCAGCCGGGTGACGTGGTTGAACACCCGCACCCGCAGGTCGCGTATGGTGATCTGGCCAAGCCAGTCGGCGTGATACAAAAACAGGTAGCGGAATACGACCTCCACGACCAACACCCCGAAAATAATTGCAGCCAGCGTGGTCATGCCCTGCACGTCGTGCCGGAGAATGTAGTCGTCCACCATCACCTGGATCAGTTTGGGCCGCGCAATGGCCAGGGGAGCCAGCACAACCGTTAGTATCGCGGTAAAATACAGGGTACGGCGATACGGCCTGGCCATGGACAATACACGGCGAAAGAGAGAGAAACTGATAGGTTGGGCGGAATCGGACATAGTCAGTGGGCAGTTGGCAGTGGGCAGACGGGTTAAACCCGAAACGGGCCGCAAAGTTCGGGAAAATGGTTATTGCCGTCCAACTCTTTTGAAAACACGGCGGAATTATTTTCGGTTGGGCAACGTTTGCCGCTTTATTTTTCCGCCGTGAAATTTGTTTTTATCTCCGATACCCACGGCAAACACGAACAGATCGTGTTGCCGCCCGGCGACGTGCTGGTGCACGCCGGCGATTTTACCATGCGCGGTACGCTGCCGGAAGTGTCCGCTTTTTTCGACTGGTTTGAGCGGCAGCCGTACCGCTACCGGGTGGCGGTGGCCGGCAATCACGATTTTCTGGCCGAACGGGAGCCGGGTATTTTCCGGCAATTGGTACCGGACAAGGTGATCTACCTGGAAGACAGCGCCGTCACGATCGAAGGCATCCATTTGTGGGGCAGCCCCATCACGCCCTGGTTTTTCGACTGGGCCTTCAACCGGCAGCGCGGCGCCGATATCCGGCGGTATTGGGACATGATCCCGGCGGAAACAGACATTCTGGTCACCCACGGCCCGCCCTACGGCATCCTCGACGAGGTGCTGCGCGACCCGCGACCCGTGGGTTGCCGCGACCTGCTGCGCCGGGTGGAAGAGATCAGACCGCGGGTACATGTGTTTGGGCACATCCACGAAGGGTACGGGCAGGCGGAGCAAAACGGAACGCTGTTCATCAATGCCTCGGTGCTGGACGTGCGCTATCAGCCGGTAAACAAGGCGGTGGCGGTGGATTTGGGGTAAGGCAGTTACAGTGCTTCCTGCTCGCTCAATATGGCCTCGGCGCAGCGTACTCTTTTTTTAATTGCCCGAACAAAACACGGTTTCATCAACTTGATCTTCATCCAACATTTCCCGCCCTTGGTCGGGATAACTGGACACGCAACCCGCACCCGGCGTAGTTTTGGCCTTTCAAAACCGAAACGTTTAACTCAATCATTCTGCCATGTCTGTTATTGATTCACCCAATTCCTCCGCCACCCCTGCCCCTTTTTGGAATACCGTACTGCGCTACGGCGGTTTTTCTGCCCTGGCAGGCGTTGTCATTTCCCTCTTGTTGTACCTGCTGGACTTCAATATGATGTCGTTCAGCGGCATGGCCATACAGTTTCTGCTGGCCATCGGGGCTTCCGTTACCATTGCCGCACTGGGTATCAAATATCAACGGGATACTTTCGACAACGGCTACATCGGCTTTGGCCGGGCGCTGCTGATCGGCCTGCTGATCACGCTGGTCGGGGCCCTGGGCTCCAGCGTCTGGAATTATGTCCTGATGAATTTTATCGATCCGGGCTATATTGATAACCTGAAAGAAAAATTTGTGGAAACCTGGGGCGAGAACATGCCGCCGGAAGCCCTGGAGCAATCGCTGGAAGGATTCGATAAAGCGGGCGAACCGCTCACCATTCTCAAAAACGGTATTATGGGCGGCGGCCTTATTTCGGCGGCAATTATGAAACGCGACCGGCCGGTATTGTAAATAATTGCCAACTTCCTGTCGTACTTTTGCCCGCAAAGTAGAACAGGGCATTTTTATGAAAAATATCGGCGTCCGGAACGGGCTGCTCGGCGGTGTGGTGGTGGTCATGTTTTTTGCATTGGTTTACACGGCGAAAAAAGAGGCCTTCCTCAATCCCTGGGTGCAGTGGGGTTCCATGGCATTTTACCTGTTGTTCATGTACCGGGCGGCGCGGGAGGACTGCGCCCTGTCGGGCACAAACCGCGATTTCCGGGAAATACTGCGCACGCCTTTCGTCGTGTTCATACTGATCAACCTGTTCTACTGGCTGTTTTACTACGGCCTGCACCTGGCCGACGCGGAACTGCTGCGCATGGAACTGCTGGCAGAAAGGCAGTTGTACGAAGACCAGCTCCACGCCGGTCCCGGCGACCCGCAACAGGCCAACCAGTTGCGCGAGCGCATCATCGAAGTGGAAAAGGCACTGGCGAACCCGGTGCAGCCGCTCGGCCCGGTGATCACGCGCATGGCAATGGGCGCTTTGGGCGGCTTCGCCCTGTCGGCGGGCATCGCCGCTATGCTTCGTTCATCCAAATAAACCCTGAACGATATGGAAGACGGCATACAAAGCCCGGAAATACCGGCCGGCCCCGGCCGGGTGCAAACGATCAAAAAATGGCTGGGCATTTTCAGCCTGTCCCGCATTATCCGCTGGGGCGTGCTGCTCGTTACGGGGTATTGGCTGTATGTCAACTGGCACGATGACATACCGCTCCACCAATTGATCCAGCGTTACAGTTTTCCGGATTCCCGGTTTATGGAACTGAACGGCATGCAGGTGCATTACCGCGACACCGGTCGCGGCGAACCCCTGGTGTTGCTGCACGACGCCAACAGCTCGCTGCACACCTGGGCCGGCTGGACCGATTCGCTGGCGCGGCATTACCGGGTGATCAGTGTCGATTTGCCCGGATTCGGCCTCACCGGCCCGCACCCGCAGGGCAGTTACAGCGCCTTTATGTACGCTAGTTTTTTCGATCAGTTTATCCGGCAATTGAACCTGCCCGATTTTCACCTCGCCGGCAACGGCCTCGGCGCCCAGATCGCCTGGTTTTACGCCGCGGAACACCCCGGCAATCTGCGCAAACTGATCCTGCTCGACGCGCGCGGTTTCGAAGAAAAAAATACGCCCTGGATCCAGTGGATGGCGCGCACACCGGTGCTGAACCGGATATTGTGGAAAATAACGCCCCGCGATTTTATTTCCCTGATGCTGGAAGGCATGTACGCCGACGACCGTAAAGTGAACGATTCCCTGGTACAGCGCCACTTCGAAATGCTGCTGCGCCCCGGCAACCGCAAAGCGTTCACCGACCGCGCACAGGTAAGCGAAAACCGCCCGCCGGCAGACCTGATCGAAAGCATCCGGACGCCAACCCTCATCCTCTGGGGCGCCGAAGACACGCGTATTTCGCCCGAATACGCCTACGAATTCCACCGGAAAATCCGCCGGGCCGACCTTAAAATTTACCAAAATACCGGCCACTGGCCGCAGGAGGAAAATGCGGCCCAGTCGGCGGAGGATGTGCGGGCGTTTTTGGAGGGACGGTTTTAGTTTTGAGTTTTGAGTTTAGTAACGCACAAAAAACTAGTTCACGATTTGTGGATTCTTCGGATGTCTCGCTTCGCTCGACATGACAGACATGAATTACCAACCTATACTCGAATCCATCTTCCGCGAAGCGCAATCCCTCGCCGGCGCCGGCCGGGTGGCGTCGTATATTCCCGAGCTGGCCAAAGTGCCTGCCGGCCGCTTCGGCCTGGCTTTGGCGACGCTCGACGGGCAGATTTACACAGTGGGCGATGCCCGGGAGCGGTTTTCGGTGCAAAGTATTTCCAAGGTTTTTACCCTTACGCTGGCTATTCAGCAGGTGGGAGAAAAACTGTTCGAACGGGTGGGCAAGGAGCCGTCGGGCAATCCGTTCAATTCGCTGGTGCAGTTGGAGTATGAACACGGCATCCCCCGCAATCCCTTCATCAACGCCGGCGCGCTGGTGGTGACCGACGAGTTGTTGTCGCACCTGCCCGACGCCAAAGCCGCCGTGCTGGAGTTTGCCCGCCGGCTCGGCGGCGCGCCCGACCTGGAATATGACGCGGCTGTGGCGGCTTCGGAGCGGAAAACCGGCTTTACCAACATCGCCCTGGCCAATTTCCTCAAAAGTCATGGCAACCTGCGTCACGAGGTAGAGCCGGTGCTGGACGCCTATTTTCACCACTGCTCACTCGCTATGTCATGCGTTGAACTGGCGCAGGCTTTCCTGTTTCTGGCCAATCACGGCGCGCTGCCCGCGACGGGCGAACGCCTGCTCACCGGCAGCCAAACCAAACGCCTCAACGCCATCCTGCTCACCTGCGGGTTTTACGACGAAGCGGGCGAGTTTGCCTTTCGCGTGGGTTTGCCCGGCAAAAGCGGCGTGGGCGGCGGCATTGCCGCGGTGATGCCCGGCCGCTGGGCCGTCACGGTGTGGAGCCCGGAAATCAACCGGCACGGCAACTCGGTGCGGGGTATGAAGGCGCTGGAGTTGCTGACGACGATGACGGGGGAATCAATCTTTTAATGATAGAACTCAGGTTAGTTTACAATGCACTTATGCCATCTTTTAAATTCCTTATCTTCATTGCCGCGATGCTGGCCGCCGCCTGCCGGCAGCCGGTAAAAAATCAGGAGCCCGCGCTGCTGTCTTTTTTTCAATCTGCACCGGCTTCCGACACCCTTCGGTTTGAAATCACCGGCGACGGCGCCGACGCGCCCGTGTACGGCGATACCATTCCGAACGCCCTGTTTTTTACCGCCCTGCCTGCCGGCTGGCTTGGGGAGATCGACTATGTGGCCGATTCCACCCAGGCCCTGGTGCTGGGCCGGCAACGTTTCCCCCTCGACGATAGTACCGACGCCTGGCACGTCGACATCCGGCAGTTCTGGTTCCAGCACCAGTCGCTCCTGCTGTACAACAAAAACCGGCAGGCATTTACCACCCGGATCACCGTGGCCGAATGGTACGGCGGCGACGGCGGCCAGGACCTGACCGGTAGTTGGCTGACCGATTACGATGGCGATGGCGACAAAGACCTGATCCGCCGCCTGATCCGGCACAGCAGCCGGCCCGAAGGCGATACGGTGCGGGAGGATTTTTACGAATCGGCGGAGCTGTTTTTATGGGAAAAAGGACGATTCGTGGCGGAACCTATCCGCGATACCGCCGCCATCGTGAAACGTTATCCGGTCAGTTGGATGTGGTAAAAAACAGCTACCTCCAATCCGGCCACCTGCCCGGCGTTGCCGGCGCGCCTTTTATCTCCAGCTGGCGTTGCAGTTCTTCTATTTCCCGCGCGATCCCTTTCATTTCCTCCAGCAGTGGGCCGAATTGTTTTGAAGCGATGCGGTAGTTTTCCTTAAAGGTCTCTGTCGGTTCGGATGTAGTATCCCACATGCCGTTTTCGATAAGGCCCACCCTGCCGCTGAGCGAGGGCGGCGTTTCGAACTCGCGACGGGCAAGGGTGCGGTCGCCGGTGAGTTGGGTGCTGACGGCATTCAGGCGGCGGCTGACGTCGTAGGCTTTTTTCAACAGGTCTTGCGGCGGGGCGGGCATGTCGTGCAGGGCGGTCTGGATGTGGCCAAGGTTGGTATTCAGGTCGTTACGGATCATGTTCGCGGCGCCGACGGCTTTGCGCAGGCGGCTCACTTTTTTACAAAAATCGAGGTAGGCCTGCTTGTCGGGGGCCGGGAGGGTGGCGTTGTTCAGCGATTTGGCTTCGAAGGACACCGGGCCTGCCAGGGTAGTCAACACGCCGTCTTCGTATTTGCTGAGCGTGACGCTGTAGCGGCCGGGCAGCGCCAGATGGCCTTTTGCCTCGTCGCCGAACAGTTGGTCGGGCGCCGGTTTGAACCGGCCGGTCACCGGGGCGGGCGTGTTGTAGCGGAAATCCCAGACGATACGTTTCAGGCCTTTGGTGGCGCCTGTTTTGATGTGGCGCACCACTTCGCCGGAAGCATCCGTAACGGTAAACAACAGGTAGGGTTCGGGCTGTTCGTCTTCCCTGCGCAGTGCCTCCAGATCGGGATAATACACGGTTTCTTTCTTTTCCGCGGCTGCCTTTTCCGCTTCCTGCCTTTTGGCTTTGAGGGTTTTAAGATCGTCTTTCAGCCAGTAGGTGAAAACGGCGCCCGCGGGCGGATTGGGCGCGGCGTAGTAGTTGCTGCCGAGGTGGCCTTTATCGCGCAGGCCCAGCGGATAGCTGGGTATGAACATCCAGGCGTCTTTTACCGGGAAGAGTTGGGCTTCTTTGTCGAAGGTTTCTTTGTTCAGGTTGCGCAGCGGCGAATAGTCGTCGAGCACGTAAAAACCGCGGCCAAAGGTGCCGAGCACGAGATCGTTTTCGCGGCGCTGGATCTCGATGTCGCGCACGGCTATGGTGGGAACGCCATTTTTGAGTTGCACCCAGTTTTCGCCGCCGTTGGGCGAGAAAAAGACGCCGAATTCGGTGCCGCAGAACAGCAGGTTGCGGTCCGCGTGGTCTTCGGCGATGGTGTACACGCTGCCGCGTTCGGGCAGGGTGGCGGCGATGGATTTCCAGGTTTTGCCGCCGTCGGCGGTTTTCAGCAGGTAGGGCTTGAAGTCGCCGTAGCGGTGGTGGTTGTAGCACACGTAGGCCGTGTTTTTGTCGAACAGCGAAGCGATCACCTGGTGTACATAGGAGCGTTCGGGCACGCCGGGCAGGTTGTCGAACTTTTCCCAGTTTTGGCCGCCGTCGGCTGTGCGCCACAGCAGGCCGTCGTCAGTGCCCACCCAGAGCAGGTTTTGGTCGAGGGCGCTTTCGGCGATGCTGGTGGTTTGGCCGTAGATGTCGGTGGAGCCGTTTTTAGCCACGGCATCCACGCTCCACACCTTGCCCATGATTTCGAACTTGTTGCGATCCACCCCGCGGGAAAGGTCGGGGCTGACGGCACGCCAGCTGCTGCCGCGGTCGTCGGTGCGAAACACCTTGTTGGCGCCGAAATAAAGCCGGGTGTGCGAGTGGCTGCTGATGGTGAGCGGGGCGTCCCAGTTCCAGCGGAGGGCGGGTTCGTTTTCGCCTTCCTGCGGTTTGATGAACAGGTATTCGCCGCTTTTGCGGTCGAAACGGGTGAGGCCGCCGTACTGGCTTTGGGCGTAGATGATATCGGGGTTGGTGGGGTCTACCTGCGTTTCGAAGCCGTCGCCGGTGCTGGTGACGTACCAGTCGGAGTTGGGGATGCCGTTGGCGCTGATGGTGCGGCTGGGCCCGCCGAGACTGAGGTTGTCCTGCGTGCCGCCGTGGATGTGGTAGAATGGCGTACCGTTGTCGGTGGATACTTTGTAGAACTGGGTGACAGGCAGGTTGGCTTTGAATTCCCAGGTTTTGGCGAAGTCCCAGGTTTCGTAGATGCCGCCGTCGCAGCCCACGCGCAGGTGGTCGGTGTTGTCGGGATCGATCCAGATGCAGTGGTTATCGATGTGTTTGTTGATCTCGCCGAGGTTGCGCATGGTTTTGCCGCCGTCGTCGCTCACTTTGTAGTACACGTCGGTGAGGTAAATACGGTTTACGTTTTTCGGGTCGCAGTCGAGTTCCTGGTAATAGTTGCCGCTGGTTTGGGTGTCGCTCATTTTTTCCCAGCTGGCGCCGCGGTCGGTAGAGCGGTAGATGCCGCCTTTTTTCTCGGGGGCTTCCACCGCGGCGTACACGTAATCGGGGTTGACGGGCGACACGGCGATGCCGATACGGCCTACGTCGCCTCCGGGCAGGCCGTCGAGTTTTTTCCAGCTGGCGCCGCCGTCGGTACTTTTATACACGGCCGATTCGGGGCCGCCGCCGATGTAGGTGAACACCTTGCGCTGGCGCTGGTGAAAGGCGGCGTACAGCACTTTGGGGTCGCGGGGGTCCATCACGAGGTTGTTGCAGCCGGTGTACTGGCTCACGGATTTGACGCAGGTCCAGGTTTCGCCGCCGTCGGTGCTTTTGTACACGCCGCGGTCGCCGCCGTCGCTCCACACGGGGCCGTAGGCGGCCACGTACACGGTGTTCGGATCGGTGGGGTCGATCACAATGTTGGCGATATGTTCGGAGTTTTTCAACCCCATGTTTTTCCATTTTTTGCCGCCGTTTTCGCTTTTGTACACGCCGTCGCCGTAGGCCACGGAGCGCTGGTTGTTGTTTTCGCCCGTGCCTACCCACACCACGTTGGGATTGGTGGGGTCGAGCGCCACGCAGCCGATGGAATAAGAGCCTTCGCCGTCGAAAATGGGCGTGTAGGTGGTGCCGGCGTTCACGGTTTTCCAGACGCCTCCGGAGGCCACGGCCACGTAATATTCTGCGGGGTTGCGCGGGTTCACGGCGAAATCGCTGATACGGCCCGAAGTGACGGCCGGGCCGATGCCGCGGAAACTCAGGCCGCCGTAGGTAGCGGAGTTAAGCCAGGCGGGTTTTTCCGGTTTTTTGGCCGCGGTAGTGTCTTTTTTAGGCGTAGCCGTGTCTTTTTTTTGGGAAAAGAGGGGAAAAGAGAGTAGGGTAAAACAAAAGAAGAGGGTAAAAAGTCTGAGCATGGTTAGGTTGGTTTGTGTAAAAATGGAATAACAAAAACGGTCAAATGTAGGATACATTTAACCTCTGGCAGCCCTAAAGGTTGCTGAAAATGTAGTGTTGAAGCCGGTTTTTGGATGAATATGGCGGAGTGAAAGCAGAACAGCGGAGTTTTTGCCATTTGCAGCAAAAAAAGCCGGAGGGAAGGTTAATTCAACGGATGGTTACTCCTCCCCCCCCCTTTAGCGCCCCCCTGAATTCCGTCGGCGTCCCCCCCTTCCTGCTCTTCCACAACCGGATAAACTGCCGCACACTTTCGAAGCCGCACTGCAGGGCTACTTCTTTGACCGACAATTCCGTGTGCCGTAGCAATTGTTCGCCGTGTTCCAGCCGCAGATTGTCGCGGAAAGCCTGGATGGTTTGACCGGTGTGATGTTTGAACAAGCGCGAGAGGTGCCGGCTGCTGCGGTTCATTTTCCGCGCCAGGTCTTCAAGCGTGAAGCGGGCGTCGAGTTGGTTGGCCAGGATCTCCTGGGCCTGGTACACGTCGGGGTTAAAGTGGTTTTTAAAATCGAGGAAGATGTTTTTCTGCTCCCGGGTTTCCGCCCGCCGGATGTTGATGACCATCTCCTGGGCTACTTTGGCAGCCAGCAGGGGATTGCACCAGCGCTCCACGAGCGCCAGGCACATATCGATGCCCGAAGTCATGCCGGCGCTGGTGAATACGCCTTTGTCAAACACATACAGGCGGTTTTCCAGTATACGGGCGCGTGGAAAAGATTCTTTCATGTAGGGCAGGCACTTCCAGTGGCTGGTGCAGGCCACCCCGTCGAGCAGGCCCATTTTGCCCAGGCCCAGCGAACCCGAACAGATCGATCCGATATAGATGCCCCGTTTTTTCTGCGCCAGCATCCACGGCGAGGCCGTCCGGAAAGCGGCGTCCATGTCGCCCGCCAGAAAACGGGCGTAGTCGAAACCCGGCACGCAAATAAAGTCGCCCGGCTCGGGATGTATGTTTTCCAGGCCCTGGTAAGGTTGCAGCGCCAGCCCTTGCGCTGTTTGTACCGTTTCATCCAGCGATACAAATCGCATGTCGAAGCGCCGGCGCCCCAGGGCGTTGGCTTCGAAGAAAACCTGCGCCGGGCCGGCCAGATCCATCAGGTGGCTGTGGGGAAAGAGGACGAATATGATGCGGGTAGCTAACATGGGCGTTTATGCTGTATTCCCGGCAAAGATAATGACAAATACAGACATATTTTTGTCTAAATAAGACATTGAACGGCGGCGGAGGAGTAGTTTTGTATCATCAACTACACACAGACATCGGAAAGCAGGGCTGTTTATTACCGTTGGTTGAACAATCCAAGCCCCTGGTTGAAAACGGTTCTCTTGCTAAAAATTTGGTTTCTGCCGTTTCGTTAAACCCAAAACCAAACAAACATTAATTTCTGTTCATTTTGGCAACCTGCTTCAAGTGTCTGCCGTCTATCGCACACCGGCATTTATCGAATTTAAATGTTAAGCATAGGGGCAAACGGACAACTTTGCAAAACAAAATTTTCCAAGACCTGTTTTGTGGACTGCCGGCAAGGCGCACACGATTAACCTTTCTGTTAAAACCGCGTTCTAAAAACGTATGAAACACCCTGTCCTGCTTATCTTGTTGCTGGCCGCCTGCATCCGGTCCGGCGCACAAACCACCATCAGCGGCCGCCTTACCGATGCTGCCAACGGCGAAAACCTCATCGGGGCCACCGTGGAGGCGCTTGGCCCCGGCAAAGGCAACATCAGCAACGAATACGGCTTTTATTCCATTACCCTGCCCGCCGGCGGCGACTCCGTAACCCTGCGTTTCAGCTACCTCGGCTACGAGCCGGCCTTTCGCAGGGTAAAACCCGCCGGGGTCAACATCAAACTCGACGTGGCCTTGCAGCCCCGGGGTGAAATGCTGAAAGAAGTGGTCATTTCGGCCAATTCGCTGGAAGAAAAGGTGAAAAGCACCGAAATGTCGGTCACCACGCTCAGCACCCGCGACGCCAAGGCGTTGCCGGCTTTGTTCGGGGAGGTGGACATCATCAAAATCCTGCAACTAAAACCCGGTATCGTGGCCGGCTCGGAAGGCACCACCGGCATTTTCGTGCGCGGCGGCAACAGCGACCAAAACCTCATCGTGCTCGACGAGGCCGTGGTGTACAACGCCAACCACCTGTTCGGCTTTTTCAGCACCTTCAACTCCGACGCGGTAAAAGACCTGAAAGTGTACAAAGGCGGCTTCCCGGCGCAGTACGGCGGGCGCCTGTCCTCGGTCATCGACGTGCGCATGAAGGAGGGCAACAATAAAGAATACGACGTCACCGGCGGCATTGGCCTCATCGCCAGCCGCCTGACCATCGAAGGGCCGATCCAAAAGGAAAAATCCTCCTTCATCGTCAGCGGCCGCCGCACCTACGCCGACCTCATCACCCGCGGCATCAACATGGCCAATGAAGACAACCCCGATTACAACCCCATTCCCGATTATTATTTCTACGACCTGAACACCAAGGTCAATTTCACCCTTTCTCCCAAAGACCGCCTCTACCTCAGCGGCTATTTCGGGCGCGACGTGTTCAAGTTTCAGGACGAAACCTTCAACTTCCTGTTCGACTGGGGCAACGCGACCGGCACGGCCCGCTGGAACCACACTTTCGGCCCCAAACTGTTTTCCAATACCACTTTTACGTTTTCCGACTACCGCTACCGCATCCGCAACCTCATTCAGGGCTTTTCCTTCAACCTCGGTTCCAATGTAAAAGACGTCAATACGAAAGTTGATTTTTATTACCAGCCCAACAACCAGCACACCATCCGCTTCGGCGCCAATGTCACCTACCACGAGTTCGACGTGGCGCGCCTCAAATTCGGCAGCGACGACGGGCGCGTCAACTTCGAATCGGGTCAAGGCTACGACGGCATGGAATACGGCGTGTATTTCTCCGACGAATGGGCCCTTACCGACCGGCTGAAGGTCAACTACGGCTCCCGCATCTCCGCCTGGCAAAACGACCCGGCTTTTTACTGGAACTTCGAACCCCGCGTGGCCGCCAACTATGCCATCAGCGACAAATGGTCGGTAAAAGGCTCCTACTCCCGCATGAACCAGTACGTACACCTGCTGGCCAGCAGCGGCCTGTCGTTGCCCACCGACATCTGGTATCCCAGCACCGAAACCGTGAAACCCGAAATCAGCGACCAGATCGCTATCGGCACCTCGTACCTGTTTCGCGACAAAATCCTGATCACCTGGGAAGCCTGGTACAAGTGGCTGCAAAACCAGGTGGACTTCATCGACGGCGCCGAACTGTTCGGCAACGACGAACTGGAAGGCGAACTCACCATCGGCCGCGGCTACGCCTACAGCCCGCTCGAACTGGAAATCGAGAAAAAAGACGGCCGCCTCACCGGCTGGATCGGCTACACGCTGGCCTGGGTGAAACGCGGCGATTTCCCGGTGATCAACAACGGCGAATATTTCGCGCCCCGTTTCGATACGCGTCACAACCTCAGCATCGTGGCCCTGTACAACAATTGAACCTCATGGCAGTTTACAGCCACATG
>CALEYM010000533.1 GCA_937926185.1 uncultured Bacteroidota bacterium
TGCCAAAGTGAAAGGTATTAACCTGGGGGGTGGAGCCACCGGGCGGCACATCGCCCGTACTCGATTGATTGGTAATTACAATAGCTTCCCGGATTGAACTACTTGATTTGTTGTAATGGTCTGTGGAATATATTTTTCCGTTTGCGTGGTTATAATACCCGAAATACTGAGACTCAAAAGTACCTGGGTTGCAATTTGTTTGCTGATTCCAAATAAGATCACCATTTTGATCGACTTTAATCATAAACCCGCCTTTAAAGCCAGACCCAGGGCCGAATGTATTTATCCAGCCTCCAGCAATATAGTTTTGGTTATCGTCTTTCCATATTCCGTATGTCAACTCATTACTGGAAGAAACAGCCGGAAAATCATATTGATATGCCCACTGCACTTTCGCGTCTGGCGTTATCCAAATCAAGCCGTTATTTTGATTTGTGTTGGAGCCTGAGTTAATCCGCGCAACCACAACTACCCCCCCTTTTGCTGCAGGGATGAGGCGGAGGCCAATATCATTACCATCAGTAGAACTAGTACCGGCAGATGGTCGTCCCATATTTTTAGCCCACACCAGCGATCCATCCAGATTCAATTTAACTAAAAAAATATCTCCATTTAGATTTGTAGGTGAACCAAATGATCCATTAACCCACGTACGTGTATAACCTACACAGTAGTAATATCCGCCTACATAAACTCCGTCATAAAATTCTTCAAAGTTTGTGCCGCCATATCTCTTAGCCCACAGTACAACTCCTTCGCCGTCCATCTTGAAGACCAAGCCCTCTCGGTCTGTGCTACCTTGGACGCCTATATAACCAACAACTAAAAAATTGTTGTCCGGAGTGCGGATGATCCGGCGCGCTTCTGCCATTCGGGTTGAGTCCTGGAGCTTTCTGACATATAGATATTGTGCAGACTGTGCGCAAAGCATAACTATGGTATGCATGCCGCAAAGGACAAGCAGGAAAATTCGCATGTTTTTCATAGGTCTAAAAATTGAAAATTAAGGACTTGAATGCGTTAATGAACGACGATTAACTTACCCCAGATACTTCGCTGTTCTTGTTGCCAGCGACACCAATATGTACCGGCCGATAGACCGTATACGTCGACGGTTGTTGTGCCTTCTCGTATTTGTTGAACCAATACCAATTTCCCGGTTGTACTGAATATTTCAACCCGCCCGCCAGTCATATTTAATGCCTCTGGCAACCGGAGCGTAACCTGCTCCCTAGCTGGGTTGGGAAATACTTCCAACTGCAAAGCCTGGTTTGCCGGCTCCAGGGTGGCTACCGTTTGGATCACGGTATGCACGGTATTGGTCACCACGGCCGGGTTGAAATCAAAGTAAATGTGTGCGGTGTTCGCAATATCGGCGCCGACCTGCAGATCGTTGCGAAGCCGGGCGGCAAACTGTACAAATCCCTGGCTGCGCAGGCTGTCCGTGCTCACCGGGGTGAGCGCGATCGGGTTGAAACGAAAGACCAGGATGCGGCTTTCTTCCAGGCTCCAGGTGTACTTGTGGCTGCCTTGAAGCGCCCGAATGCTCGACGCATCGATGGCGTTGGACAAGGTGTCGCGGATGGTAATGAAGTCTGTTGCGATGTTGCCGAGATTCTGAAAGCGGATTGTGTACACCAGTTCACCTTCGGAAAGTTGGTCTACGGCCACCGTTTCATGCGAAACGGCCTTGTCGTTCGGATCGTAGGACGACTGCACTTTTGCATCCAATAGGAAGTGATTGTCGGCTTCGTCCACATCCGGGCCGTTTAGGGTTTGGGCAAACACCTGAACCGGTGCGCCCGGCGGTACTACCGCAGTACGCACATCGATACGGAATTTGCGCACTTGCAAGGGTTTAAGGTTGGCATATTCCCAAATGAGTGTATCGCCGATTTGGGCATCTGCCATTGGCTCGCTGGAAAGCAGGGTTAGCAGCGGGTCCAAGGCCAGCTTCAGCTGCCCGGCGAGCGGTACGGTGCCTTTGTTTTCCAACTTTACGTACAGGGAACTGGCATAGCCGGCCCGGAAAACCGCCGTCGATGCCATCGACACCGCCGCGTCGTTGATCTGCCCCTGCGGTTTCAGGGCAAACTGCACCGGTTGGGCCGTTTGGCCGGCAGGAACCAGTTTGAATGTCGGCACGGCGCTGTAATACTGGGGTACATTGACGACGCGCAGGGTATCGGCCGTTTTGCCCAGCAGCATAGAAAAATGCCCGTTGTTGTACGTTGTTCCCAGTGCGCCGGTTTTGGCAGATCGCACCAGTTGACCATCCAGTCCGGACTCCGCTCCCCCCCATTGTCCGTTGCCGTTCAAGTCCAGAAAAACTGCACCGCTTAACTGCCGGAGCTGATCGAGGCGCAAACGAACATCGGAGTAAAACAAAATATCACTGTTACCAACCAGATCGTTCGTTATCATACTAAAGGAAAATATCTTTCCGGGTTCGGTAAAAGGCAATGCAGACCAGGTTTGGCCGGCATCTACAGATGTGTATAACTGGCCGTCGTCTACTCCGAGGCATAGCCGCTTTTCAAAAATCCAGAGCCTCAAAAACAGACTCCCGGGGTTTTGCGGAATTGGCAACAGATCGAAGCTCTGGCCGCCGTCGGCAGAATAATACAGGCGTTGCAATTGCGGGTAGGTCACGAAAAACGTGTCGCCGTATATGTGAAAACTGTACCGCGTTGGATGCATCCGGACAGGGAATTTGTACAACTGCGTCCAGGTATCGCCCAGATCGTCGGATACCACGCAGGTGGAGTCCTGTACGCTGAAACCGTACAATTTGCCTTTCCAAAAATAGACCTGCCCTCTTATGTTCGCGCTGATATCCTTCCAGGATTGCCCACGGTCAACCGTCCGGTACACCTTGTCGCCATTCGGGTTACAGGCTACCACCGCGGTATCGCCCGAGCTGGTCTGCGTGAACGTGTAATAGCTTGACGGAAAGGCATACTCCGTTTTCCATTCAAAACGCCCGTTTGCGGGGCAGGACATTAAACTTCCAGGCAGTAAGCCGTAAAAGGTATTTCCAATCCGGTTTGGAGCAAATAAGAAAGGTCGGTCAAGCACCCGATCCCAGGTATCGCCGTTGTCTGCCGAAATGGAAACCGTCGGACTCCTGGAGAAGAGGTAACCGTTATTGTAGGCAAGCTCATCCCAGGCATATATAAATCCGTTATTATAGACCTGCCAGGTTTCCTCGCCGGCATTTTTGCTCAGTACGCCATAGGTATTGGAACCAGCCCAGAGGGTTTCGTCGTATTCGCCGATGCCTTTTATATTCTGGGCTCGTTGGGTCTTCACCCAAATAGTGTCTCCAGCAAACGGATTGCCGTCTACGCGAAGTAAAAACTGGTTCTCCAATGGGTCATTTGTATAAATATGTACTCCACTAAAAAATAAACTGCGGTTCGTCCAGGGGATTTCACTCCAACTTCCTCCTCGATCGTCAGAGTAAAACATCCGGTTTTTGATCTTATCCCGAACAAAAACTTCCTCCTGAAATGCTGTAATTTCATAGCTTCCGGAAAGCCCCGCCACCGTATCCAGAACAAGGCTGTGTTGCCAGGAATAGCCGGCATCGGGTGAATGAAAAGCACCTTTTGGGGTTGTAATCCATAAATTATTTCCTTCGGCAGTCAGGTCATAAAGCTGGCCGGCGGTAGCGGATGGCCAGCCGGGGATAGCTTGTGGTGGTTGACCCGGGCCAAATATTTTGTATACACCAAAATACTGGATAGTGTACAGCGTATCACCGATAAAGGCCAAATCCCAAAAACCGTTACTCAATGTCGGAAAAAGATTCAGTTTATTCCAGGTTTTGCCTAAGTCGGGGCTTTCAAATATTGGATAATGCCCCATGGAATCAATGCCTCCATTAAAATAGATGCGACCACTTTCATAATTGACATCGAAAAAATAATAACCCGAAGAAAAAAAATCAATACTCCGAATTTTCTCCCATTGTGTACCGCCGTTATTACCCTGGTACAAGCCATCCCATAGCACAACATAGGGCGCACCTTGAACCGCAGCAAACTCCAATGTCCTGTTGATTAAATAATCCGGCGTGGTGAACTTCTCCCACTTCTGAGCCAGCGCGCTGCAGCTGAACAGGAGAAAAGCGCAAATTGAAAGAATGGCAGTGCGTTTCATATTTAAGAGTGGTTTGTTTATGAAAAAACAGGTATTTACTCCGGCATGTCTACCCGGAGCAGGCCGTATTGTCCAGTTCGTCCGTCACAGCCCAGAATGTACCGGGTTGGTGATAGCTTCAGGCAGGCATGCCTGTCGAACCAATAGCCCGCCTCTTTGAAATTGAACAGGGCCTTGGGGTTCCCCCTCCCGGCTTTATCGACGTAGTACATGGCCGTAAACGCGTCTTTTTGCCCCATGACCATACCTTCCACATCGGCTACGCGGCAGGGCTTCAGGCCGGAGTTTTGTTCCGGCGGCCGGGCGATATTATCCTCGTGATCATTATACACAAACAGGGCGGCGCCCCGGTGCGTGAACATCCGGTGCCCCACGCCGCTGCCATGAACCGACATTACCTGTTTTTTCAGCAGCACTTCCTGATCCTGTTTGCCGGAAGCGTCGTAGTGTACAGCAATGGCCGGGCCGCAACGCGGGCCGCCGCTGTGCCGCAAGCCGGTCGGGTTGGCCGGATTGATAGGCGATCCGGCATCCTCAAAATACTGCTCCACTGTAAAAAAAATGCTGCCGTCGGGCTGCGGCGCGATTTCCTGCACACCTAAAATGCTGATGCCTTCGCCCTTCTCGATGTCTTTTTCACTCAGGGCCCAAAATCGAAGCGCTTGCGAGCGGAAAGGCGCTTCGTGCCGGGTATCAATAGTTTGTTTTTCCGGGTCTATTTTCAGGAAAAACGTCCCCTGGGCAGGATGTTTGTCCCGGGGGCTGGAAGCCGATGACCGGAACATGGATTTAAGCGCTTTTTTCGAGTGTGCCCCGTACAGCCCGGCGACATAGATGGCGCCGTCAGTTTCCGAGCGGGCGATGTCCATGTCGGTGATTAATTTGTCCGGCGCCAGTTGCACATCGATCCGTTGGGGCGCCGCCTTGAGGTCGCGCCACACCCAGAGTTCCTGTTGCAAAGACTCCTGATCATTGGCTTTAACCCAAGCGGGCATCCAAATCTCAGAGTGTTCCCCGAAGTAAATGCCTTTGATCAGGATGTTAGCGTCTATATTCGGCATGGGCAATTTGCCCGTTTGCAGGGTAGACCAGTTACGATCAAAGGCAATGAAGGAGATCGGGTCTTTGGGGTCTTCCAGGGAGGGCAAAAAAATCAGCAACAGGGTGGCGCTGTCCGGCGAGATATGAACACCCCGGTAGGAGCCGCTTTCCTCCTCCCGCACCGAATAACTTCCCAGACGTTTGGGTTTGCCGATCGCCCCGGTCTGATCGATGGCGCAATGGTACACGATCATCTTGCCCTCTTTTTTCTTATGCTCCTGCAGGAGCAGGTAGGGGCCACCGCCAAAGTTCACGGCAAAGCCGTATTCCGCATCTTCGCCGTCCGGGAATTCAATTTTTTTCAGTTCGCTACCGCTGAGCTTTTTCAGATCAGGCGTGAAAACATCCGCAGCCCAGGTATAATGTACTTTCGGTGGGCCAAAGCGAGAGCCCAGCTTGGCAGAGCGATACACCATAAGGAAGTTATCACCCTGACCAGTTTTGAGCAGGCCCAGGGTGCTGAGCGTGCCCTTGCTGTCGGTTTCAAAAGCTGTACTGGTTGTGATCTTCGGCTGTGCGAAACAAACCACAGGTAGGAAAAAGAGCAGGATGGGAAGGGATTTGATCATGGTGTGTGAAAAGAAATCGGCTTTATAGCTGTGGATAAGAAAAAGTAATTTTCAGTGCGCCATTATTATTGTTTAAGTCGGAGGCTTGTTTGCGGCCTGCGTTGCATCAGAAATGCTCGCGAGCAGATTTTGGTTTATTTTTAGTTTTCGAATACTTTGGGCGATCTGGGATGCTTGCAAGCGGATTCTGGTTTAATTTTATCTTTCGAAGACTTTGGGCCAGCAGGGTTTAGTCGCTTGATCATATCATATATAGCCTTTTCTTTTATAAAGCCGCTTAGTTTTTCTAAATAGTTTTTTATCTATAACTTTTTTATTTATAATCCTAGGGCCAAAGTCATATCGCTCAT
>CALEYM010000534.1 GCA_937926185.1 uncultured Bacteroidota bacterium
ACGGGTGGAGGTAAAGGATTTTTCCAAACCCATCGGCGGTTATCTTACCTATATGGTGTGCAACGACGAAATGTGCCTGCCGCCTAAAGATGTGGATTTTTCTTTTCAGGTGACTGCCCCGGGCGCCACACCCAAAACGGAAGATAAAACCAACGTGGCTCCCCCACAAAAAAGCGGCGACAGCGGCGCCGCGCCGGAAAGCGGAACTGCCGCGCTTCCTGTGCTGCCCGGAGCGCCTGCTCAATCCGAAACAGGCATCGTCCAAACGCCCGGTCAGCCGGAAAAACCCCAGGACCCCAATTTTCAGGGCTTTTTCGACAGCAAACGCGAGATCAATGCCGCTAAATTCATCAATTCCTGCACGCACGCCGAGGAAGAAGGCAGTTCAATCTGGTGGGTATTTATCGCGGGTTTTCTCGGCGGCCTCATCGCCCTGCTTACGCCCTGCGTATTCCCGATGATCCCGCTTACGGTGAGTTTTTTTACCAAACGGTCCAAAGACCGCAAAACGGGGCTGCGCAATGCCTTGTGGTACAGCTCCAGCATCGTGATTATTTACGTCGGCATCGGCATTTTGCTTACTTCCATTTTCGGGCCATCTATTCTAAACCAGATGAGCACGGACATGTATTTCAACCTGCTGTTCTTTGTGGTGTTCGTCATTTTTGCCCTCTCTTTCTTTGGTCTGTTTGAAATCACACTGCCCTCTTCCTGGGTCAATAAAAGCGACCAGATGGCGGACAAAGGCGGATTGCTCGGCGTATTTTTTATGGCTTTCACGCTGGCGTTGGTGTCGTTTTCCTGCACGGGCCCCATCGTGGGCACCTTACTGGTAGAAACTGCCAAAAGCAATGCCGGCACTGCATTACTGGGCTTTATTCCCGTACGACCGCTGGTGGGTATGACCGGCTTCGGACTGGCGCTGGCATTGCCGTTTGGTCTGTTCGCCATGTTCCCCGGCTGGCTGCAAAGCCTGCCCAAATCGGGCAACTGGATGGATAATGTAAAAGTAACCCTCGGCTTCGTGGAACTCGCATTGGCGCTCAAATTCCTGAGCACCGCCGATATGGTACGGCACTGGGGTTTTTTGAAATTCGAACTGTTTATTGCCTTGTGGTTCCTGTGCGCCCTGCTGCTGGGCCTCTACCAGTTCGGTCTGCTGCCCAAACTCAAAGGCGCTCATGGCCGGCCCGGCGTATCGCGGGTGGTGGTAGGTGGGTTGTCATTGCTGTTTGCCGTGTACCTGGCTGATGGTTTGATGAAATACAAATCGCTGACCCTGCTGAGCGGTATCGCGCCGCCGGTACACTATAATTTCTTCCGCCCCATGGATTGCCCGCACGGACTGGACTGCTACCACGACTTCGACGAGGCGCTAAAAATTGCGCAACTGGAAAACAAGCCGCTGTTTGTTGATTTTACCGGCTACGGCTGCGTTAATTGCCGGAAAATGGAGGAAACCGTGTGGACTAAACCGGAAATCCTGCAACACCTGAAAAACAACTACGTAGTGGTTTCACTCTACGTCGACGACCAGGCGCGCCTTTTCCCCGACAACAAATTCAAATACCTGCTCGACCCACACACCAACGAAAAAATGCGCACCGTGGGCGACAAATGGAGCAGCTTCCAGGTAAATAATTTCGCACGCAACTCCCAACCCTGGTACGTGCTCATGCACAACGACGGCAAAACCCTGCTCAACCAACCCGTTGGCTACACGCCCAACGTGGGCGAGTATAAAGCCTTCCTCGATTGCGGATTCGACGCGTTTGCACAAATGAAGGAAAAGGGGGAGAATAAGTCGCTGATCGGGGCAAATTGAATGCGCGCAAACGCGCGTTTCAGAAATTTTTATTCACCACGGAGGCACGGAGTTTTATTCTCCGTGCCTCCGTGGTGAAAAAACACCTCCGGTATGGCAAACGAAAATCCACGTTTACTCTCCCTGCTCCTTCCTTGCTTCAACAGCGCCCAACGCCTCTGGCCGGCCTACGAGGCCATTTCCCAACAACTGGATGCGGCGCTAATTCCCTTCGAACTGCTGATCATGGACGACGGCTCCCGCGACAACTCCTGGGAAGTCGCCCGGGCTATTGCCCAAAAAGACCCCCGGGTACGCATTTTCCGCATGGCCCGGAATGTAACGCCGCCATACCTGCAATTCGCGGCGTTTTCTGTATGCCGGGGCGCCTGTATCACCTGGATACCCGACGACCTGCAATTCCCGGTGTCGATGGTCATCGCGCTGTACCGGAAGTGGGAAGAGGGACACAAGATCGTGGTGTCGTACCGCGATTCCCGCGATGACGGCTGGTTCAGCGATTTGTTCTCCAACCTGTATTACAGGATCATGAACCGCCTGTCGGACATCCATTTCCCGCCCGGCGGCACCGACGTGTACCTCGCCGACCGGGAGATCATCGACATTATGAACACCCGTATCCATCCTATTCATACTTCTTCGGTGGTGGAAATGCTGCGCCTGGGCTTCGATCCGGTGTTCGTGCCGTATAACCGGCCGCCCCGCCCCGGCAAGTCGCGCTGGACCTGGCGCAAAAAAATGCGGCACGCCAAGGATACTTTTTTTGCCTCGTCATCTTTTCCCATCCGGGCCATAACCAACCTGGGACTGTCCATTTCCCTGCTTTGCCTGCTCGCCATCCCTGTACTAATCTACGCCCGGTTTTTTGCGCATAGCCGCCTTTTCGGGTTTCCAGTGCCGGGTTGGACGACCATTGTCGCACTCGTGGCGTTTTTTAATGGGTTGGTACTGTTTTGCCTTGGCGTTGTGGCCGAGTATATCTGGAGAATTTATGAAGAGGTAAAGGCAAGGCCGGGGTTTATTATCAGAAAAGAGGAATAACCTTACCGCACTGTTTTTTGATTTACGGCAGTTTCTGTCTTAACTTTGTTCAAAATAAATTTGCTATGTCTGCTACCCTTCCGCGACGGAAATACTGGACACTCGAAGACTTTGCCCTGGAGTTCGGACCCATCGAATTGCAGAAACCTTTGTCAAAAGAGGCGTTTATCCAATTGGCTGTAGGCCACCCGGATTTACAAATAGAGCGCGAACCAAACGGAACAACCACTATTATGTCTCCCGTAAAAAAAGGCTCCGGCCGCCGTGAAAACCGGCTCAGTTTTCTGCTCAATCTGTGGAATGAGGCTTCGGGCAAAGGAGAAGTGTTTGGCCCGAATGGCACATACGACCTGCCCAATGGCGCCACCAAAATGCCCGATGCCTCCTGGATTTCTCCGGAACGGTTGTCGGCTGAAGATGACGACGAAGAAAGTTTTATTCAAACAGTACCGGACTTTGTGGTGGAAATTCGCTCGGCGTCCGACCGTTTGGATAAATTAAAAGAAAAAATGGTGGACACCTGGATGGCCAATGGCGTCCGGATGGCCTGGTTGATCGACCCTTATGAGGAGAAATCTTATGTTTATAAGCAAGGAGCCGAGCCAAGAGAAATTGTAGGGTTTTCCGGAAAAACGCTCAAGGGAGAAGACATCTTGCCCGGCTTTGAACTATCACTCGATTTGATGAAACGCCGGTAGGAACCTGCCTGGACAAGAAAATTTAGATATAGGATGT
>CALEYM010000535.1 GCA_937926185.1 uncultured Bacteroidota bacterium
AGGCTTTTGTTGAGAGATAAAATGCAATATATTTTGCATTAACTGTGTCGGGTAAAGTTCGAATACAAAAGCAATCTGCCTTGTTGATAGCTTTTTGAATATGCTTGGGAAGAACTGTAACTCTTGTTTCTCCCATAATAAATGATGAGAAAACAATGTCTCCACAACTTACTGTGTGTTTCTGTATTGTCGAATATTTTTCCTCGGTAACAAAAGTTTGATACTCATCTTTAAATTCAAGAACGCCGATATTTTCAAGACGAATTACTCTAACACCGTCTGCAACGTAGTCACTGCTTTTTAGATTTGAGCCAAATGGCCCATCAAATATCTTTTCTGCCACCTCCCCCAACTTCACCCACCTCCACCCCTCCGGCAATTCCCCTTCCACCACGACTTTATTCGTCAGTTTCCCCTCAAACGCCCACTTCAGCACCGCCTGCCGGTACACTTTGAGTTGCTGCCGGGCGGTTTCGAGTTGTTCCTTGCCTTTGTCCAACTCGCTGAAGAGTTGTTCGAGCTTGGCGACGATGGCGTGTTGGGGGGGGGGGGCAGGGAGGGGGATTATTTGATCAAAAACATCTTTGTCTCGAACTGCCGGGTAAGAGCTGCCGGTTTGTAATTCATTCAAAGGCTGCAAAAATGTTTCTGAAATTGAATAAAAGAATAAAAATTTAGGGATGGCGACATTCTTTGCGGCTCTGATAACGGTAAATCCAGAAGAGCCAATTTGATTATCGAAAATTTCTTTGTTAACGAAGGCAATGTTTTTCAAATAAGTTCTGACCGTTGAAAAAAGTACGTCATTGACTTTTACAATTTGTTGCGCCCGTGACGGGGCATCCTTCCATTGGAATATTTTGTGGGAAACAATTGTGTTCGTTTTGTTGTCAATTCCACCAATGTCCAAATAAATAAATTCTTCGGTTGGGCTTTTTTCATTTCTTCTCACAGGCTTCGCTTTCTCACATACTTCCCCCAGTTTCTTCACTTCCCAACCTTTCGGCAATTCATTGATATCGATCATATTTTTTAAAACTGGTGTTGTTTATCAATGAGTTGCAGTACATTCTCGTTGTACCGGGCAATATTTTTGTATGAAATAGTATCGTCATGGGCCATTTTTCCGACGATAATGGCCGGGTGAACGTTGTACCGGGCGGCACATTCCTCTACCGTGGTGGGCGGCAGATACCGGGTATAATGCTGGAGATATTCGCGGATTTCCGGATGTTTCAGTTTTTTTGCGGCCAGCACATTGGCCTCTTTTTCCATTTCGTCCTTATCGCTTTCCTTCAAATTATCCAGCACGAAAGGCGTGTTCTCGTTCAAATGAAGCAGGATGTGCGCGATTTCATGCGCGACAGTAAACCAGAAATTGTCAATCCTTTTATATCGTCCGGTGTAGACGATTACGGGGTTCCGGCCGGAAAAAAATGCGGCGCCGTCGAGGTAGGTTTTTTTCAGATGGGGTAGTACAAAAAAAATGACGCCTACCCCGGCCAGCGCTTCGATGAACAGGTTTATGCCGTTTTTCCGTGTGGTGAAAGCGTGTATTCCATCGTAGAGCGCCTCCAATTTTTCGCGGTCGTAAGGTTTCCGGCTAAAAGTCTCGGCAACCAATTGCGCTTTGCGGTACCAGGTGACGGCGTAAGAAGCATTGAACTGGTTATAAGCTTCGGACTTGCGGGTGAGGCAGGGCAGGTATTGTTTGTCCAGAATGGAAAAGTCAAGGTTTGGCCATTTCCAGAAACTTAAAACCTGCTGAGTCAGCTCCGCCGCTGTATTATAATTTGCAATCCAGCCTTTTGCGAGCATGTCTTTGATGGGCATGCGTTCGTAAATAAGTGCCTTGATGTCGGCTTCCTGTTCTTCTGTGGTTCTGTCCTGTGCCAACCAGAGACGGTATGCCGTGTTTAGATTGACCCAATACGTAGCAGAGTTATTGAAAACCTCTGCAAGAATCCGTGCAAGATCGATCGACAAGGGGAGTTTATCCTGTAAAATTTGGTTCAGGTGCTTGACAGACAAACCTGTAACTGCCGAAAGGTCGTCTTGCGTCCATTCGCGCAATTCCATTTGCTCCCTTATAAAATAACCGGGGCCAAATTTTCTCGCGGCTTTTAGGGCAGAGGTACTTACCCTGTTTTCCATTTTATTAGTCGTCGTAGTGATTAGAAATAGCTTGAAGAAAGAATTTTCCGATGGTTTGCGCTTCGTCTTCCCATTCAACCTCCATTTCGAGGCGGTATTTGTTGTTGAGCCGCATCGCGTAACGGCTTCCTTTTCCACTTAACTTTTTGAAACGCAGGCCATTGTCTGCCCATAAATCATGAATAGTCACCGATGCCTCTATTTTCTGCACGGTGGCAAAAAACTTCTCTATCACCTGCTCGGGTAGTTTTAATTTTTTGGACTGGCCCGTTGTGTAGAGCGTTTCTAATTGTTTGTCATCGATAAAAACCTCCAAGGCTTACAAAAAGTTGCACAAATATACACCTGTTTGGTATATATGCAAGTCAATATTTACCCGAAAGGTAAATTCACGTCTTTCACGCCGCCAACACCTCATTCAACTCCTCGATAATCTCCTCCGTCTCCCCGCCGAACAACTGCCACATTTTCCCCAGCCCGCCCTGCGCGTTGAAGGGGCTAAGGTCGAAATCTTCCCGGTCGATATGAAAGGAGGAGGCCACGTAATCTTTGATCATACGCAGCCACTGCATCTGGGCTTCGTCGAATTTGCGGGCGCCGGCTTGTTTGCGGAACACCCAGTCCTGGAAGTTTTTGTCCACGGTTTTGTCGTAGGCGGTCAGGGTGTCGTCGATGTCGAGGGCCCGGCGGAGGAGCGATACGAGAGCCATGAGCTCGTTTTTGGGCTGGCCCTGCACTTTTTCCAGTTGTTCGTAGGCGCGCCAGAGGCTGAGCGGAGCCAGGGTGGGTTTGGCGGTGCGGAGGGTTTCCGCCAGGCTTTTGATCATGTCGTAGCTCAGCTCGCGGCGCCGGTAGGGTTGACCGTAAAAAATCTGGAGGGCGGTGATCTCGGTTTTGTGCGTTTCGATCCAGGCGCGGAAATCCTGTATCAAGGCTTCCGCGGCGATTTTGTTGTCCTGCACCCAGC
>CALEYM010000536.1 GCA_937926185.1 uncultured Bacteroidota bacterium
CGGCGGGCTATATCGTGTCGCTTTAGCTGGTGGCTGCGGCTTTCGTCATGGGTATCAAGGGTATGGCCGTTCCCGCCTTCCTGTTCCTGTTCATTGCCGCCCATGCCGTGGGTCAGGGCGCCGTGATTTGGGTATTCATTTCCGAAATTTTCCCCACCCACCTGCGGGCGAGCGGCCAGGCCTTCGGCAGTTCGGTGCACTGGGTGTTGGCAGCGGCCATTCCATCGCTGGTGCCCGTGTTGTTTGCCTCTATAGGCGCTGCGCCGGTTTTTGCCTTTTTTGCTTTTATGATGGCACTGCAACTGTTGTTCGTGTGGCGTATGATGCCGGAAACGAGGGGAGTGCCGCTGGAGGAGTTGGAGAAACAGTTGACGCGGTAGACGGTAGACGGTGGACGGTGGACGGTAGAAGAGGGGTGATCTGTAATAAAAAACAGCTCAGATGATTAGACTTGCCATGGTAGAGGACGACCCCGATATTCTCGCTCAAACCCTCGCCTGCTTCTCCGCCGAACCGGACTTCGACTGCGTGGGCGCATACGAATCTGCCGGGCGCCTGATCGCCAATATGGATCAGATACGCCCGGACGTGGTACTGTTGAGCATCGGCCTGCCCGGGCAAGACGGCCTTTCCTGCCTGCGGCAACTCAAGCCGCTTTATCCGGCTGTACACTTTGTCCTGTATACGGCGCATGCCAGCTACCTGCATGAAGCCCGGGCTGCCGGCGCCTCGGCTTATATCGTCAAGCCGGAACTGCCCGCAGATTTGATCGCGGGGGTGCGGGAGGTGGTGCGCGGGGCGTGACCTTTACATAATCCCTATGGAATGACACAGTGATAAGGCTTGGCATTGTATATGTTTTACAAACCGGGAATTGCTGGCACTCCGGCTCACAGTTTTTTCCCGTCGCTGGTTTTGCTCGACCAAACGGGTTTGTTGGCGGCATTGTACATCATCAGTGCACCGTCGTTTTCGAGGGCCATGCGGACGGGTTTCCATTCGGCGGCGCCGTACTTGGCATCGTGGAATGCGTGTGTGCCCGTTGCCCATACGGCTCTGTTGTTGGGGTCGTACACCACCAGGTGCCCGTCGGTTTGCATATCCAACCGGCAACCGGAGCCGGTGGTGACCATACTGCACCAAACAAAGCGGTCGCTGCTCGTGTAGATACACAAATTGCCGTCGCTTTGCATTACGAGGTAGTGCGATTTGTCCGGGGAGTATAGCCGCTCGTTTTCCTTCAGGCTTTTACCCGGTGCGAGGGCGTTCAGGGTAGCGGCCGCGGAAGTCGGCGCCACATTTAATGACCCGGTTCCGCAATACTTTTTGGTTGATTCCGTGCCCCAGGCCAGCGATACGGGTTTTGCCAGATCGGTTTGTTTGATGGTCCAGGTTTGCACGGGGTTGTTTTTTCCGATTCCACCCACATTGGGGCAATTGATACATGTTCCATTCGTGATCTCCAGATTTTGTTTGGCAAATGTGGCGCCTTCGTTCCAGTCCAACCTGACGGTGACATTCCCATTATCATTCGAAATAAAAGTGGCCTTTGCACCTGCTTTGCTACCATTACAGGACAGCACGTTCATGGTGATTTTTTCGGTTCCGCAATACTTTTGGGTTGATTCCGTGCCCCAGGCCAGCGATACGGGTTTGGCCAGGTCGGTTTGTTTGATGGTCCAGGTTTGCACGGGGTTGTTTTTTCCGATTCCACCTACCGCGGGGCAATTGATACATATTCCATTCGTGATCTCCAGATTTTGTTTGGCAAATGTGGCGCCTTCGTTCCAGTCCAACCTAACGGTGATATTCCCATTTTCCCCGGAAACAAACGTGGCCATGGCATTGGTTTGACTGCCTTTGCAAGACAGGGCATTTTGCGCAGCAGCTATCAGTGAGAAATTCAGCAGAAGCATCAGCGCGACTACAGACTTGTACATAGTGGGTAAATTTATAAAAGGATATTGCCTACTCTTTACTGGATTTTCAGCTGCCTCCAATCACCCGGCGCCATAAACCTCCCGGGATGACAGGGCAAAAGTCACCCCAGCCCAAGTGACGTTTTCCGTCAATCTTGTAGCAATTTCCGGCAAAATCAAGCGCAAGCGTCCTGAAATAGCCCCATCCGGATGCCCGAAGTGGTGTGGCGTTTTATACCTCCGACGGCAACTTCCCGAACCGCTGCCGGAAGGCCCGCGAGAAGGAGCGGGCATCTTCGTACCCCACCCGGTCGGCTACTTGCGCGACGGAATCGCAGGCGCGGTTTTCCAACAGGCGGCGGGCTTCCGTCAGCCGCACTTCCATCAGGTAATGCAGCGGCGTCAGGCCGGTCAGGCGTTTCAAGCGGCGCAGTAGATTGGATTCGCTCACGGCGAATACGCGGGAGAGCTCGGCAATGCTCAGCACGTCGCTGGAAAGATGCTGCCGGACGTACTGCTCGAAGGATTCGAGCCATTCGCGGTCGGGCTGCGACATAATAGGGCGAGGCGTTTCTTCAGCGGCGACTTCCTGTTGCCGGACGGCGTAATTTTTCAACAGGTTTCCGATGCGCGCGAGCAGTTCCTCTTCGTCGAAGGGCTTGTGCAGGTAATCGTCTACGCCGATGCGGAGGGCTTTCAGTTTGTCCTGTGCCTCCGCCCGCGCCGTAAGCATGATAACCGGAATATGCCGCGTGGCATCGTCAGACTTGAGTTTTTCGAGCAACTGGTAGCCGTCCATGACGGGCATCATGAGGTCGGAGAGGATAAGATCGGGGAATGATGAATGATGAATGATGGATGATGAATGTTTGCCGGCCGCACCAATCATCGCTCTGCGTTCATCATTCATCATTAAATCCAGTGCTGCCTGCCCATTTTCAGCCGTCACGACGCAGTATTTTTCCTGCAAAACAGTGCGGATGTAGTCTTGAAGTGCGAGGTTGTCCTCTACGACGAGAATGGTCGGTTTTGCTTTGCCGGAGGGCTCCGGCGCAGCCGGTAGTGGGTGGCCGGCGCTGCTGCCAACCGGAAGCACATCCTGGTCTTGTGGCGGGTCGGGCATCGCCGGCGCTCCGGTTTCTGCCGGGGCGACCGGGAATGTCACCTGAAAAGCCGAGCCTTTTCCGGGCGTACTGTCCACCTCGATGGCGCCGCCGAACAGCCGGGCATACTCGCGGCAGAGCGCCAGTCCGATACCCGTACCGCCCTCGGCGGGTTTTTCGGGCCGGGTGGTCTGGAAGTAGCGGTCGAACAGGTGGGGCAGGTCGTCGGGGTGGATGCCGGGGCCGTTGTCGGTCACGCGCAAGCGGAGCATGCCGCCTTCGAGCGCTACGGCGGCCTCGATGCGGCCGCCGTTGGGCGTGAACTTGAAGGCGTTGGCGAGCAGGTTGAACAGTATTTGGCGAAACTTTTCCTGATCGAGCAGGATCGCCGGCGTGTCGCCCGGAGGCAAAAGGACGGAGAAATGAATTTGTTTGCGCTCGGCCAGGGACTCGAACTGGGCCAGATAGGCGCCGGCAAAGGCCGGCAACCCGGTAGGCTTCGAGTGCAGTGCCATGTGCCCTTGTTCGAGTTTTCGCAGGTCGAGTATCTCGTTGACGATCTGCTCCAGTTGTTTGCCGCTCTGACGGGCCATTTGCAGCAGGTGCGCCTGCTTGGCGGTCAGATTACTGTCCTTCAGCAGGCTTTGTATGGGACCGAGCAGCAGGGTGAGCGGGGTGCGCAGTTCGTGGGATACGTTGGCGAAGAAGCGGGACTTGGCCGTGTCGAGGGATTTCAGTTGTTCGGCTTGTTCGCGGATGCGGGTGTTTTGTTCGGCAAGTACCCGTTTGCCTTGCCGTTGTTTGTGCAGACCCACAAGCAGGCCGATGATGAGCAGGCAAACCAGCCCGAAAATGATCGAGGTGTAGATGAGTTGTCTTTTTTTCAGGGCCAGTTCGAGGCGTTGCCGGTCTATTTCGTTTTGTTTTTTTTCATTATTGAGGCGCGCGTCTATCTCGATGATCCTGGCTTTACTGTCTTCCCGCAAGAGGTTCAACTCCTCCTGATTGCCCTTGTTCAGGTAAAAAAACGCCGAGTCCAATTGTCCCAGTTTCCGGAATAATTCGCTGCGAAAATGGTAAATGCTGCCGATGATCGCATGTTGTTTGTGGCCTCCGGCAATGGCCCGGTGGGCGAAGGCCAGGGTAGAGTCGTTGTACGTCAGCGCCAGCCGGGTATCGCCTTTTTGAAAATAAATGCGGGCAATGGCGCCGTACATGTAGCTACACCCCGTGTGATCTTCCAGTTTTCGGTAAAGCCCGACCGCCGCCAGGCTGTGCTGCAAACGCGCTTCCACTGCATCACGGGGCAAGAGCAGGTTCATCAACAGGTGGCCGATGGCTTCTTCCAGTTCCAGCCGAAACAGGGGCGCTGTGCGCAGCGCCTCCCGGGCAAAGTAGATCGCGGAGTCTTTGTCGCCGTACAGCCGTTGCCAGGAAGCCATTCGGACCGCGAAATACGGGTAAATGGAGTCGAGCGCATGTCGGTCTATGTGCGTTTGGGCACGTTGCAGATGCTCCAGACTGTTCGCTTTCAGTCCAACTTCCTCGTACAAGAGCGCCAAAGCCAGGCAGGCCCTGGCTGAAACATCGGGGAGTGCCTGTTTCTCGCTTTGCTCGATTACCCGGAGTAATTTGCTTATCGCCAAATCGCCCTGCCGGTCTCGCTCCAGAGCGGTAGCCTCGGCCAGTTGAACGCGCAATCCGAAAGGAGAATCGGCCTGTTCGAGCAATTTCAACCCGTCCAGCAACTGCCGGGCCACGTACAACGCGCTGTCATTTTTAAAAGAATACAAATAGGCCTCTGCACGAGCCAAATCCCGCTCCATGCGCTTGTCCGGTGCAGCGCCGCTTTGGGCGTAAAGGCTAAGCGTACACGCCGCCAGCCACAAAGTTGCGCCGGCAATAAGGCCGCGGTGTTTTTTGAAAATACCGGTCACGATCGTTCAGATGTTGCTTCTGGATTATACTATACCAAGACGGGGATGGGCCACAAGGTAGCCCTTTTCAGGCGGTTTCTCCGGCTTACCCGGCCCCATTACTTTTATTCAATAAACAGGCTACTTCATACGCCCGATGCCCGGCTTCCTTCGGGCGAGCCTTATGCTCGTCCTAAATGCCGGCGGCGGCTGGCAGGGCGCGAGACCAGAAACGATTTTCGCAGCACAATTTTCTAACCAGAACATACAAGGGTGCAGTAAATTTGCAACGCAGTATTTTTAACCCCAAATTCAAACCCTCTGTATGAACAGCACAATCGCCCTCCTGGCATTCCCCCTGTTGTCGTTTCTGCTGGCTGCCTGCCAAAGCCCAGGGCGCCCGGGCGAAAACAGCTCCGGCGCCTTTCGCGAACCCCACCGCCCCCAATTCCACTTCACCCCACCGGCGAAATGGATGAACGACCCCAACGGCATGGTTTTTTACGATGGCGAATACCACCTGTTCTACCAGTATTACCCCGACAGTACCGTGTGGGGCCCCATGCACTGGGGCCATGCCGTGAGCCCCGATATGGTGCACTGGGAGCACTTGCCCATTGCCTTGTACCCCGATTCACTGGGGTACATTTTTTCGGGCAGCGCCGTGGTGGACTGGAACAATACCAGCGGATTCGGCCCCGAGTCCTCGGGGGGCAAACCGCCGCTGGTGGCCATTTTTACTTACCACAACATGCCGGCTGAAAAGGCCGGCCGCCGGGATTTCCAGTACCAGGGCATCGCGTACAGCAACGACCGGGGCCGCGGCTGGACCAAGTACGCCGGCAATCCCGTGATACCCAATGCCGGCAACATTCGCGACTTCCGCGACCCCAAGGTCATTTGGGATGAACAGTCCAAACAATGGGTCATGGTTTTTGCCGCGAACGACCACGTCAAATTCTGGGGCTCGAAAGACCTGAAGAAATGGGAACACCTGTCCGATTTCGGAAAAGACCGGGGCTCGCACGGCGGCGTTTGGGAATGTCCGGATCTTTTCCCCCTGCGGGTGGAAAAAACCGGTGAAACGAAATGGGTACTGTTGCTCAGCATAAATCCCGGCGGCCCCAATGGCGGCTCGGCCACGCAGTACTTTATCGGAAATTTTGACGGCCAGAATTTTACGCTGGATGAATCTTTCGCCCCGTCGGTCAAAGGTGAAAAAGCGGTCTGGCTCGACTACGGCCGCGACAATTACGCCGGCGTCACCTGGTCGGACATTCCCGCGGCGGACGGCCGCCGCCTGTTTCTGGGATGGATGAGCAACTGGGATTACGCGCAGGCAGTGCCCACCGAAGCCTGGCGCAGTGCCATGACGCTGCCCCGGAGCCTGGAACTGCGCAAAACGCAAGTCGGCTACCGGCTGTTCTCCCAACCCGTCCGCGAACTGGCATCCCTGCGGGAAAATACCCGCGCACTGGAACCCGGCGACATACAGCGCCAACTCGACCTGACGCAAAAAACCGGCCTGTCCCCCGCTCAAATGGAACTGATCCTGGAATTTGAACCCCGGCCCGGGGCTCCTGCCGACTTTGGCGTGGAACTTTCGAACAGCAAAGGCGAACGCTACCGTGTCGGGTATAATGCCGCTACCGGACGGTTTTACAGCGACCGTACCGGGGCTGGCCAGCACGCCTTTTCCGAAAAATTCGGCGCCGCGGTACACACCGCACCCAGGCTTTCAACCGGTAAAACCATCAGGTTTCACTTGTGCTTCGATGTGGCCTCGGCCGAGCTGTTTGCCGATGAAGGCGCAACGGTTATGACCGACATCTTCTTTCCCACTGAAACATTTAGTATGGCTAAAATTTATGTGGATAAGGGCGGGGTGAACCTCGTCAGAGGCGAAGCGTGGGCTTTGAAACAGATATGGGACTGAGCTCTGACGAAAAAGACCATACGGGTTGATTTAACGCATTGGTATATTGTAAAAAAAAACGCTTGCATTGTGCCGCCAATGCAAAAACGATAAATCAGCGTGTTATGCGAAAAGTCCGACTTTACCTGCTTTTTTGCCTCTTATGGCCCCTGTCCGCGGCTGCCCAGGGGGGTGATGTTATGCTGCTGCCGTCGGGTGGGGAAACAGATGTCCCGGCTTCCCCTGATACGGCTGACAGGCGATATTGCCCGCCCAGGATAACCGGCATGAGTCCGGCCCGCTTCGTCACTATTGGCTGGGATTGGCAATTGCCCTATACGGCCGAATTTTCCCCTATTGGCTCATACAAAAAGGATGAGGGTGCGCCTGTCGCCGAATCGGGGCGCATCCGTTCCACGCAAGGCCTGCGCCTGAGCGCCAGTATCCCCGTGATCGCGCGTGAACGCGTGGTTTGGCAACTGGGCTTCAATTTCTGGAACCTCACCTACGACGCCGAGACCACCCTTCAAACGCCGGAAAGTGCCGGGCTCCTCACACAACTGAATGACAACGGCCTGCGCACTGCCGGCTTGAACACTACTGTATTTAAGCCGCTCGGCGAAAAACAATTTCTGATCCTGCAAGGCGCTGCCGACCTGAGCGGCGATTACAGCCTGAAAAAATTCCAGAAGCCGCGTTACCTCCGCTATTCGGTAGCCGCGGTGTGGGGCAAACGCCCGCACGACCGTATGCAATGGGGCCTCGGCCTCTCGCGCACCTACCGCGCCGGGCAAGCGAATATTTTTCCCGTCGTGATGTTCAACTGGACGGCCCCCAATCGAAAATGGGGTACGGAAATCCTGTTGCCCGCCCGGGCCCACCTGCGCCGCACCTTTTCAGCGAAAAACTTCCTGCTGGCCGGCTACGAACTGGAAGGACAAAGCTACCGTATTCACGAACTGTCGGATGCGGAGCGCAGCCTGGAAATCCGCCGCGGCGAACTGCGCGCCCGGCTGGAATATCAGCGCCAACTCAGCGGCTTTATCTGGATCGCCCTGCAAGCTGGCTACCGCTTCAACTGGTCCTTTAATGCCGATTACCTGCCCGACGACGGCAAAGATTTCTCCCGGGGCTTCTCCGGCAACCAGCCTTATGCCATGCTCAATGCCCCGGGAAATGCCCCGTATTTTAATGTAAGTCTGAATGTTGTACGGCCCTGACCCCGGCCAGTTGCAGCGCCCTTGCGACGCGAGGGCAGTGACATTTCCGGCAAGCTATTGGATCGTCCGGTTAAATTAAAATAAATATAAAATTCTGGTTTAATATGTAAAAAGAGATTTATATATTTGCCCTGAATAAACCGTTTCACTTAATTTTCTCCAGTCCAATGAAAAAGCCAATTTTTGCAGCCCCCTGGCAGGGCAGCCTGTTGTTCTTTGTACTCGTATCCCTTTCCTTTACCGCTTGTAAAAGTTTTCCAAAAGGGTATCGCCTTATGCTTGAAGGCGAGAACAAGCGCGCTGTCGAAATTTTTAAAAAGAGAGAAAACCACCGTACCTACGGGCCGGGCGCCACCTATTACAAGGAGATGCTCGGCTTGGCCGGCATCACCAGTATGTCGGAGTGGGGGAGGGTGCATAACCTGTTTTGTGAACTGGAAGAGCGGGTAAAAAACATGCCGCTCAAAAAAATGCACAAACTGGCCAAATACCAGGTACGGCCCGCCCGGATACGGGAATCACGGGAAAACCTGGAAATGCGTATCCTCGAACACCTCTGTCTTTATGGGACGATCGCCCATCTCGATTCCCTGTACGCCCATTTTCCCTGCTGGATAACAAAAGACTCCCGCGATTCGGTACGCGACGTGATCGTGAATATGACCATCGACCCCAGCCGGCCCGTTTATGAAAACAAATGCCAGGAACGCCTGGGCGCAGGCAGCGGTTTGGGCCTGCCGGAGGAACGGGCCAAAGGGTTTCCCTGCGTACCCGCCTCCTTACACCGCGAATGGAAAATCAGCTACGACGATGCCATCGGCATCATGGAGCGGTACAGCGACGCCGTGAAGGAATACAATTACCCGGCTTTCTGGGACATCCGGGAGCATATCTGGGATATTTATAAACTCCAGTATTCGTATTGCGACATGAGCCGGTTCAAAAAAGAGAACCCGGACGACGACTATGCCCGGGATTGCTGGTTCGACAACGCACGGGATACCTTCTGTCTCGACCTGTTGCGCCCTATGCTGGCATTTCACCGCAACAATGCCCACACGGTGCTCGACATCGAGGTGTGCAACCAGATCATTTGTCTTTCCCTGATCGCGGAGGACGCTTTTCAACTCAATGCCGCCGAGAAAGAGCAACTGGAGGACGTCCGCCTGATGTCGGACTTGCAGCAGCAGTTTATTTGCCGGAAGTTCAAGTTCGAAGCGCCCGAACTGATCTCCAAAGTCGCTGCTCTGGCCCAAAAATATGTCCATCATAAAGCAGTGTATGATCTGGTGCGGGAAATGACCAACTATTTTTTCACCACCGGACAAATGGGCTATGCCCGGCAGGTCGCACAAACCCTGGCGCCCCTTTTCCCGGATTTGGAAACATGCCCGACCCGGTATGATTTTCAGGTGGGTAAACAAAAGTGGTTTACCAATTATGCCGCGCTCCTGCAACGCGCCGGCGACAGCATCGCCCTGGTGCAGCCGGTAGCGGCCTGGAACACGCCCGACCACCACGAATACGCCCTGGTTTCCTGGGCCGAAAACGACGAAGTGTATTTCGTGCGGCGGCATCCCGTTACCGGATCTGCCCAGGTAATGACTTCCCGCTCGAACGGCGCCTCGTGGTCCAAGCCCGTGGCGGTGCGCGAACTATCGGTGGCCGGCGATATCGAGCCGCTCTCCATCACCGCCGACGGCCGGTATATGCTGCTCCGTTCGGGTGGCCGCTTGCTGCAATCATACCGCCATGATACGCGCCGGCCCTGGTCGAAGCCTGACCCGCTGCCCATGACGTTCCGTTTCGGCGGCAGAGCCATGCTCTCGCCCGATGCCTCCCTGTTGCTGATCGAGGATTACGCGACCCGCAAAACCGCGCTCGGCCGCCCGCGAAAGGATATTTTTGTGTCCAAACCGGGCGCCGACGGCCGCTATGGGCGTCCGGAATCCATCGGCGACAAAATCAACCTGCCTCGTAGCGACGAGGGCAATCCCTTTCTCGCGATCGGCGGACGTATGCTCGTCTACACCTCCAACCGGGAAG
>CALEYM010000537.1 GCA_937926185.1 uncultured Bacteroidota bacterium
CCCGTTAACCCGCAACCCGTTAACCCGCAACCCGTTAACCCGCAACCCGTTAACCTGTAATAAATTTATTTCTTCATTTCCGTCATTGCCGTTGGGTTGTGCATTTCCACCTGTAAATCTTTGGGCACAAAAATGATGTAGGATACATTTTCCCGCAATTCTTCGCCTTTTATCCGCACCACTTTGGCGAGGTTGGGCGCTGTAATGATTAAGGTTTCGTCTTTTGCCTGGGCGGCCAGGTTGTATCGCCCCACGTTGGACAGTTGATCGAGCATGGAAACATTGCCGGAAGGCAGGCTGACGGTAATTTCCATCCGAATGGTCGGGTTGTTCCACACTTTCAGGTCGATGGCGCCGGGTAGGTCGAGTTTGATACGCGTTTTCCCCTCCGTGTTAAATGCCTTGGTAAAGGTTTTTTCTGTGGTCTGAGCGAATGCGCCGTGCGCGAACGTCAGGAGGAGTGCGAGTGATACAAAACGTAATGTCATGACGAACCTCCTTTTTTTGTTGCTTCAAATGAAAGTATTTTTTTCGGGAGAAGCAAGTTTTTTGTGAAATTAAATTTTTATTTCTGAAAAAATACAAATTCGGCGTTAGCAGTTGAACGGATTGGACTTTTGGGCAACCCTGAAGTTTAACATTCGTTTACCGTAACTTTGCCGTTATTTGTAAGGACGAAAAAAAACAGCCAAACGCTGGGGCGCCCCGGGTATCTTAATAAATATTTAACCGGTTGGCCGCTCCGTCGGATCATCTATTTTTCATCATGCGCCAGAATTTACTTTTATTTGTATTGTTGTTGTCGGGCCAGTTGACCACGCTGAGCGCCCAGCGCGCGTTGCTGCAGTCTGGCCCCATGCTTGGATATGTCGATATGAAAGAAGCGCTTTTATGGGTTCAAACAACACAAGCGGCTTCCGTACATTTTGAATACTGGGATAAGGAAAGCCCCGAAACAAAATACCTGACGGAAAAAGTCCGGACAGAAAAAAGCACGGGCTACGCTGCCAAATGTATCGCCGACCAGGTGGAGCCCGGCAGGATGTACCTCTACCAGTTGTATATCAACGACATACAAGTATCGCTGCCCTATCCCGCCGAATTCAAGACGCAACCGCTTTGGCAGTGGCGCACCGATCCGCCGGCATTTTCCGTGGCAACCGGCAGTTGCGCCTACATCAATGAACCGCCCTACGACCGCCCCGGCGCCCCGTATGGCAGCAACTACGGTATCTTCACTCAAATCGCCGCCCAAAAGCCCGACCTCATGCTGTGGCTCGGCGACAACGTGTATTACCGCGAGCCGGACTGGACTACCCGCACCGGCATGCTGCACCGCAACACCCATGCCCGCTCGTTGCCTGAAATGCAACCCCTGCTGGCCTCCACACAACATTATGCTATATGGGACGACCATGATTTCGGGCCCAACGACAGCGACGGCACCTGGGTGCACAAAGAAACAGCCTGGGAAGTTTTTCAGGCCTTTTGGGGCAATCCCACCTTCGGCGTAAACGGGCAAAAAGGCTGCACGACCTGGTTTCAATACGCCGACATGGACTTTTTTCTACTGGACGACCGCTATTTCCGCGCGCCCAATTATTGCAAATCCTGTGAGCGCACCATGCTGGGTAAAGAACAGCGGGAATGGTTTTTGGCCGCACTCACGGCCAGCCGGGCGCCATTCAAAATAGTAGCCATTGGCGCGCAGGTACTTACACCCGTCAAAAAACACGAACGCTACAGCAACCTGTTCGAGGCAGAACGCGACAGCATACTGGCGCATATCGAAAGAGAGAATATCAGGGGCGTCATTTTCCTTACCGGCGACGTGCATTTCACTGAAATGAATGCCCTGAAAAACGCCCGCGGCAACTGGGTGTACGACCTCACCACCTCGCCGCTAACCTCCGGCGTAAATCCCTCCGGCCTTTCGGAAACCAACGGGCTCCGGGTGGAAGGTACCGCGGTGGCGCAACATAATTTTTCCCTGCTGCGCTTCAGCGGCCCCCGAACAGCCCGGCAACTGGACATCACCGTATTTGGCGCCGACGGAAAAGCCTTGTGGAACAAGACTATCGGCGCCGACGGCGAAATCAAAAAATAAACTGTACCTTGCAGTAAACAAATTCTTCATGCCATTCCCCGATACCTAACCTGTACAACCATGAGTTCATACAATCCGGTTGGCGTAATTGGCGCCGGAAGTTTCGGTACGGCCATTGCGAATGCCCTGGCGTATAATGTAGAAGTATTGCTG
>CALEYM010000538.1 GCA_937926185.1 uncultured Bacteroidota bacterium
GCCCGTCTGAGTCCAGACGCATGTCGTTTATCACATCGAAGCCGGGCGCCATGTCGATGGACTGTGCCCACAGAACGTTCATATTTTTGTCGGCACGAACGATGAGGGTGTAGTCGTCCACAGATGCACCCAGCAAAAAGGTTTCGTTGGGCGCGGCCATTATTTTGTAGCCGGCGGTGTTTTGTCCGGGAATAAAAAGACGTTTGAAAAATGTTGCGCCGCAAAAGGAATCCGTTTGCGCGGCGATGCCAGGTTGAGGCGATTGGTCAGGCTCAAGGGTTTGAACCTGTGTCTGACAGCAGGTTTCTGCAGGAAAGCCTGCGAGAAAAGCACATAACAGGTACGGGTATAATTTCAGCAGGTTCGATTTAATGAGATCAAGGCGTTGTACTGGTGGGATTAACATCGGCAGAAATGTATTTCAAATTCGGTCTGCAGGTACAAAAACCAGGCCGCGCAGGCGTGTGTGGGACAGGTTTTGTGTAAATTTTGAGACAAAAGCTTAGGTTTTTTTAACCCTCAATCAAATTCAATCGTATCGCCGGCTTTATAAGTCTTCTTCGGTTCCGGGGCCGGTTTTTGTTCTTTACCTTTTACTTCCTGCCCTTTGCCTTTAAGCCCTTGTTCTTTGGTTTTAGTGGCCGGCTCAGCCGTGGGTTCCGGCTCGCCGAACAGATTGGTTTGCAGCGGTTCATGTGGGGCCGTGACGGCAGCTTCCCCGGCTTCCACTTCTTTCACGCTGCTGAGCAGGGAATCGCTGAGCCGGTTGCCCACGGCTTTCCAGCCTTTGACGTCCATAAAGTTGCCGAGGCTGATTTCGCCGGGCATGGCTTTGCCCTTGACTTTGATGGAATATTTGATCCGGGGATTAGGCTTGATGCTGGCAAACAGCAGTTTCGACTTGGGATGCTCGGTGAGATAGGAGTATTTCTCCCGGAGTTTGTTTGTCTCGATCCGGAAACGTTTGACCATCGTCCAGCCCTTGATCCCGTCGAAGTGTACGGCATTGATTACCATTTCAGGGTCGAATTTGCCGACGTGGAGGATATCCTTCATTTCAAAGCGTTGTTGCACATCCATGTCGGTGACTTCGTAGGAGCCGTCGTTGTAGAGCACCAGGATGGTATCGCCGGTGTCGAATTCGCCGAGCAGGCGGCCACGTTCCTGGGTGTTGAGGCGGCCGGTGATGTCGTCGAACCAGAGTTTTTGGGCGCCGATGGTACTCTTGCCCACTTCTTTCTGGCGGATGTTTTTCACCGGGTATTTGGTGAGGATGTTGCCTTGCGCGTCGCGGCCTTTGATGGCCAGTTCGGCGTAGTCGAAATCGAACACCTTGATCTTGGCCGGACTGCCGGGGCTGAGCGTGACGGTTACGACTTCGCTTTCGCCGTTCGGGTTGGCCGTGAGGTACAGGATACGAGAGCCTTTGCCTTCGCCTCCCACGGGGTATTCCTTGTCGCGGGTGATAGCCGTGACGTTGAAGCGTTTTACCATGCTGCGCCCCGATTTGCCGTCCACGTAGGCCAGGTTGTAGGTGGTGCGTTCGTCGTTTTTCTTCCACACGGCCACGTGCAAGATATCTTTGCCGACAAAGGTTTTTTCGTCGATGCGCACTACTTTCATCACGCCGTCGCGGCGGAACACGATGATGTCGTCGATGTCGGAGCAGTCCTGCACGAACTCGTCTTTTTTCAGCCCGGTGCCGATGAAACCGTCGGCGCGGTTGACATACAGTTTGGCGTTGTTGGCCACCACTTCCGTGGCGCGAATCTCGTCGAACACCGCGATCTCGGTTTTGCGCTCCTGTCCCTTGCCATATTTGGTCAGCAGGGTTTCAAAATAATCGATCGCGTATTCGGTGAGGTGCTCCAGGTGGTGTTTGGTCTGGATCAGTTCCTGGTTCAGGCCGGCAATTTCCTCGTCGGCTTTAAAAGCGTTGAATTTGGAAATACGTTTGATGCGGATTTCGGTCAGGCGCACGATATCGTCCTGTGTGACTTCGCGCAGCAGTTTGATCTTTTTCGGCTCTTTGGCGTAGCCCGGTTCGGCGGGGGTGATCACGTATTTTTTCAACCCCTTGTCGATAGTTTCGAGCACGGCTTCCCAGGTTTCGCACTCTTCGATGTCGCGGTAGATGCGGTTTTCGATAAAAATTTTCTCCAGCGAGGCGAAATGCAGTTTTTCCTCCAGTTCGTGTTTGAGGATTTCCAGCTCCATGCGGAGCAGTTCTTTGGTGTTTTCGGTGGAAATGCGCAGCAGTTCGTTTACGTCGGTGAACAGGGGTTTGTTGTCCACAATCACGCAGCAGTTGGGGCTGATGCTCACCTCACAGTTGGAGAATGCATACAGGGCATCGATGGTGACATCGGGGCTGACGCCGGGCTGGAGTTCGATTTCGATATCAACGTTGGCCGCGGTTTTGTCGGTCACTTTTTTGATCTTGATCTGCCCTTTTTCATTGGCTTTTACGATGGATTCGATCAGGTCGGCCACGTACACGCCGTAAGGTATTTCAGTGATTTGCAGCGTTTTTTTGTCGATCTCCCGGATGCGGGCCCGCACGCGCACTTTGCCGCCGCGCCCGCCGGCGTTGTAGTTGCCGATGTCGATCAGGCCGCCCGTGGGGAAATCGGGGTAGAGCTCCAGCTTCCGGCCCTTGAGCGCCGCGATGCTGGCTTTGATGATCTCGACGAAGTTGTGGGGCAGGATTTTGGTGCTCAGGCCCACGGCGATGCCTTCGACGCCCTGCGCCAGCACGAGCGGGAATTTCATGGGTAGCGTGACGGGTTCGCGTTTGCGGCCGTCGTAGGAGAGCTGCCAGACGGTGGTATCGTGGTTGAAGGCCACGTCGAGGGCGAATTTGGTGAGGCGCGCCTCGATGTACCGCGGGGCAGCGGCGGAATCGCCGGTGCGGTAGTCGCCCCAGTTACCCTGGCAGTCAATCAACAGGTCTTTCTGGCCCATGTTCACCAGCGCGTCGCCGATGGCCGCGTCGCCGTGCGGGTGGTACTGCATCGTTTGGCCGATGAGGTTGGCCACCTTGTGGTAGCGTCCGTCGTGCTGTTCGTACATGGCGTGCAGGATGCGGCGCTGCACGGGCTTGAGCCCGTCTTCCACGGCCGGCACGGCGCGCTCCAGGATAACATAAGAGGCGTAGTCGAGAAAGTAGTTCTGGTACATCCCCGACAGGGTGACGATGGTGTCTTCGCCGTTCAGGGAAACGGTGGGCGGTACGGAGGTGTCTTTTTTTGAACGAGCCATGGGTGGAAGGGAATGTTTTTTCGGCGGGCTTATCAAAAGTATTTTTGCCGCGGCAAAAATACTTTTGATAAGCCCGCCGAAAAAACATTTACGAGTTTTAGATCGTGAAGGGTGTTTGGCCGTCGTTTGACGGAAGAAAATCCGGCAACAAATGTAGGGGTTTTTGTTATTTTTTAAATAATTTGTTTTAAAAAATAAATTATGATCCGGTATCGGTATTCGTTTCTGTAAATCTCCGGCTGACAAACTGATAACCAAAAGGTGGTACATGGATTAATAAGCAATTGATTCGCAACATTACCCACTTGAAAAATACCGGCCATGAACGCCTTTGCCCTGTTATTCGCCCTGCTGCCTTTCCAAAATGAAAATACCGCTGCCGGAATGTCCCCCGCTATTTTGCCCCTCGCGACAGTCGGGACGCCGGCGGAGATGACGTCTTTTATGGTATCGGACGACTATGCCCAAATCGACTGGAAAGCCGTTCCGGGCGCGGACGTCTACCAGATCCAAATTCGCAAAGAGGACGGTCGTACCCAACTGATTTTGGAAGAGCCGACGGTATGGACGAGTTTTTACTTTCGGGTTGCCCAGTCCCAGGCAAGGTATTCTTTCCGGTTGAAGGCCTCTATAAATGGAATGGATGGCGAGTGGACTTCGTGGGTAAGGATGAAGACGCAGGTTTCTCCGACTGCATCAGAAAAATGAGTGCTCTTATGCCAGACGCTGGATTTTGTGTACCGTGCTCCAGTTCTTTTTCCCTTTAAGGGGCAGATAAGATGTTGGTGTTAAAATTTATTTTTTTCCATCACTACGTTAAGTGGCTGATTAGTCTGTGGGTAAGCCTTTTTAATAAGCAGTTTGTAGCCTGTTTTGTGAAACTTGACCTCTGGGTCAGTGCGCTGCATTGTCTCCGGTATATCAATAGAATAGGAGCCGGTCAAATCAGTAGTATCACGCAAATTGTCTACCGTAACAATCACGCCTTCGAGCGCGCCATCACCGGCAAGCACCGTACCATAAATATGGCCCAAGTGTTTCATGGCTACTTCCAAATAAATTTGACCTTGGGCATCAATGGTATAAACCGAATCCGGGCGTACGGGCTGGAGCGGCTCGGAGAACTCAATGTCTACATTTCGTACCTTATCGCCGGCATACAGGTTTTTAAAATGCGCCTGACCTTTGTCGTCTATCAGTTCTTTTTTCCGCTCTCCGTTTACGTCCAATAACACGTAACCATGCTGATGCAGCGATTTGAGCGACTGGCCATTTTTCCCCTGTAAAAATACCGTAAGCGTCAAAGGGGCTTCGCTCACCGGATTCACCAAAAACACCAGCGCGAACGCCGCCAGCGCCCCGCCCGCTTTCACCATGTTGCCGACCTCGAAATTCAAAAAGCCGGGTAAGGTAGCGGCCACGCCGGCGGCAGCCAGCGCGAGCAGGGTTTTGAACAGGGTGTTGTTCTGCTGCGACCAGCCGGGTACGAACAGCGAAATAGCGAGCAACACTGCGAAAGCGGACACACTGAACCAGAAAGGCGCTTTCGACGGCAGGCGTCCGTCACCGGTGCCGGTGAGGATTGGGCTGCCGTCGCCCGTACCGGTGAAAATGGGACCGCCTGTTCCCGTGCCGGTACCTGTCCCGCTGTTGCCTGTGCCTTTGTCTTCAGACGGGGGAATGCCACCGATGTCGCCGTGCATCGACATGGACGGCATCGCAAACCCATCCGGCAGGCCTTTGACGATTTCGAGCAGGGCGAAAGTGATCTGGTTGAGCCGGCGCTCCAGTTCGGCGGGCGATTCGAGGTTGTTGCGTTGCGCACGTTTGTACTCCTGGTAGCGGGCCGAAAGCAGCAGGATTTCCTGGTGGGCGCCCGGCTCTGTTTCAGCGGCCAGCAGGGTTTGAATAGCCTCTTCGATCCGGCCACCGGCAATAAGTTGGCGAAGTTCTGCCTTGTTCATCGGCGGGTGGGTTTTGTTCGTTGGCAAATGTAGGGAATAGCAGGAGAATAATAACGCGGGCGCGGTTGTTCAGGCGTTAGCCCAGATTCCCGGCAAATCTTCAAGCCGGAGGGCCTCAAAGCCGTCGCCCAAGGGGTAACTTTCATCGAGCGGGGCGACAATCAGGTTGCGGCGGGTCTGCAAATCGTTCGCGGC
>CALEYM010000539.1 GCA_937926185.1 uncultured Bacteroidota bacterium
GAGGTTTATGAGGTTTATGAGGTTTATGAGGTTTATGAGGTTTATGAGGTTTAGATGGTTTAGATAGTTTAGATAGTTTAGATGGTTTAGAGCGCGGTGCCCCTACTGCTCCTGCCTACTGATTATGATAGGGTTCATTGCGTAAAATGGTCATGGCGCGATAGAGTTGTTCGAGCAAAAACACCCGCACCATTTGGTGGGAGAACGTGAGGCGGCTGAGCGAGATTTGCATATTGGCGCGGGCGTACACGTCGGTGCTGAAGCCGAAGGCGCCGCCGATGAGAAAGACCAGGCGGCGGTTGGAAGCGGCCAGTCGTTGCTCCAGCCAGCGGGCCAGTTCGGTGGATGAAAATTGTTTGCCATTTTCATCGAGCAGCACCAGAAAATCGTCGGTCGTTACTCTGGACAGGATCATTTTGCCTTCCTCTTGTTTGAGGATGGCGCCGTCGGTGGTTTTTATTTTGACGCCGGGCAGTTCTGTCCAGGTAAATGGCAGGTAGTTTTTCAGCCGTTTTTCAAAAATACCGACGCCGGTTTCGAGGTATGGTTCGGCTGTTTTGCCGATGGCCCAGGCTTCCACTTTCATTTTGTCAGGATGGATTGACGTTTCGATTTGGGGAACAGTTCGGCGAGCTCTTCGGGCAGGGTATGCCGGTCGGCGAATCGCAGGCCGAGGGTACGGATAATGTCCAGCACGAGTTCCGTTTGCCCCTGCTGCAGCAGGCCGGCGAGTTGTTCGCGGACAAAGCCGGAGGCCTGCCGGCCGAAATGTTCGGCCAGGTAGGCGGACAGGATATCCACGTAGCGGTCGCGGACAAAATTAAGGTGCGTTGTAAAAAACAAATGTTCGTATTGCCGGAGCAGGGCGAGGTCGTTTTGGTCTTCCAGTAACCGGGCCAGCGATTCGAGGTCGCCTTCTGCCGCGAAAAGCGGCGCCAGCCGCCTGATATTGCCGTCTGCCTGCAATGTCTTCACAAGCCGTTTTTGTTCGGCCGGCCATTTGTCGGCGGCAAGCGTTTTGATGCGTTGCAGGACATCGTGGTATCCGTTTTCGCAATAGCGGGCGCGCAGATACGCTAATTGCCGGTTCCGGTCGCCCGTTTTTTCGGCAGCCAGCAGCAGCAGGTCTTCGATTTCCCTGCGCTGACCGGTATTGAACAGTTTTTTTTCCAGAAAATAATCGCCGGCTACCAATACGGATGTCCACTCAAGCAGGTAATAGAGGGCTGCGATAGCGTCTTTGATGCAGGGGGGGCGTTCGGCGTAGTCTTCGAGTACGCGCCGTACGGCTTCCGGCATGTCGCGCCGGGCCAGGGCGGCCAGGAACAGGTGAAGCACCGGCGGTGGGGCCGGGTAAGGCGTATGGTCGAATAAATCGCGAATTTGTCCGAAAAAAGCGTCATCCGCGGCGGCCTGGCCCAAAAAGTGCAGTATGTCGCGTTCCAGTTCGACAGGATAAGCGCCTTTTTTCAGGATGTCGAGCAAAAATTGCCGGCGGTTATTGCGCAATTCAGGCGACAGCTGTTCCGCGGGCATCCGGAGGAGTTGATTTAAGGCCGATTGGCAATAATGGGTCAGTTGTTCCCGTTTGTTCTCTGTCGTTTTGGGGATCAGCGGCGCTATTTTTTGCAATATCGCCGTGGCGATCCGGAAAGCGGTTTGGGTGTTCCCCTGGGCAGTTGTTTCGGAGAGTTGGGCTTCCAGATCGTCCAGCATTTTGCGCAGCCTTCTCAGGTCGGCTTCCCGGAGCTGCCGGGCGCCGGCCTGGCGGGGCAGGGCAGCGTCGATCAGTAATAAGAAAGGATTTTCGCTGCCGCTCAGGCTGCCGGCAAACCAGGTTTTGAGCGCCAGGGCGAAATCGCGGTCGCGCCGGGCGTACATGCGCACAAATTCGAGCAGTTCCGGCGCCGAAGCCTGTTCCAGCACAGTTTGAGTGGAAAGCCGGCCCGTTTTTTCCAATTGTTTTTCCGCGGCTTTTACCTGCCGGGCCTCTGCCTGCTGATCCAGAAACTGCCGGATTTTATACAAGGTAGCCGCGATGTGGGCGCACATCAGGCGTCTGCCCTCGGTCCAGCATTCGCAGGTAAAAGCTTTTATTTTGTGCGGCGTAATGATGGTTTCCACTTCGTAAGAAAATTCGCCATCGGCCACAAGGGCTACCCAGAAATGCTTTTCCACTTCCCGCAAATTCCGCACGGCGCCGGTCTGGAGCAGGTCCTGTGCAGTGTTCCAGGTTGCCGGGTTAATATGGAATTCAAAATTCTTCAGCCAAAGTTTTTGCACAAAAGAAGGATTTGTGGTTACCCAAAAATTTCAAAATTACGGTTGTTTGCGCACAAGTTCAAATGTTGCAAAGAAAAAACTTCGGGCCGGAATGATCTATTGCCTTTACCTTTAAGGCTTTATTCTATTGTGATGATGAAAACGTTACTCCTGATCCGCCATGCAAAATCCAGTTGGGATAACCCCGGCCTGCGCGATATCAACCGTCCTTTGAATGAACGCGGTCTGCACGACGCGCCCAGAATGGGCCAACTGATCCGCTCCCTGGGCATTAAACCCGATTTGCTGGTGAGCAGCCCGGCCAAGCGCGCCCTGACCACGGCACAATTTTTTGCCGCTGCTTTTGATATTCCCGATGAAGCGATCGTCGTCAATCCGGATATTTACGAAGCGCATCCTACGGAAATTATGCGGATCATCAGTGCCTTGCCCAACGGGGCGCAAACGGTTATGCTCTTCGGGCATAATCCCACGTTTACGGACGTAGCCAACCGTTTTACCGAGGATTTTATCGATAACGTTCCCACCTGCGGGGTCGTACACATCGTTTCCGACGCGCCGGATTGGGCGGCTTTTTCGGAGATCAATTCCCGCATAAAAGCTTGTTATTTTCCCAAGGAAGTGTTGTAAAGCGGAGCGGCGTTTTTGAGTTTGGCGCGTTATCCGGTTTAAACAGCAAGTGTCACCTATGCATGATCGAAATATATTTCTCCCTTTGTTTATACTGATAACACTCTTTTCCGCTTGTCAGCCAAACACGGAGCAGCCGTCGGCGTCCGACGAAAAAATCGCCCGCATTATGGCTGATCTGTACGTTGCCGAGGCGGCTACCAACGGTTTGATCGGTTATCCGAAAGACAGTTTGAAGCATGTGTACTACGACCAGGCGCTCAAAATGCACGGCATTACGAAGGAGCAGTATGAAAAAGATCTCCGCATTCTGGCACGGGATGTGCCGCGCATGGAGGCGATCATGGAGCAGACGCAAAATCTGCTCAGTCCGGAAAAAAAAGACGACGATCAACCGGAAGACTGAGCGTCGTTTCACCGCGGGAGCAGCCTGTTTCGCTTAGCGCAACACCTTTGCCACCAGGTCGGCCGCCTCCTGAAATTCGGTGGCGCCCATTACCTCGAGGCCGGATTCGTCGATGATTTTTTTAGCAATGTCGGCATTGGTGCCCTGCAGACGCACGATGACCGGCACCGGTATGTGCCCGATGGATTTGTAAGCATCCACCACGCCTTGCGCCACGCGGTCGCAGCGGACAATGCCGCCGAAAATATTGATCAGTATCGCCTTTACATTCGGGTCTTTCAAAATGATCCGCATGGCGTTTTCCACGCGCTGGGCGTCGGCGGTGCCGCCCACATCGAGAAAGTTGGCGGGTTCTCCGCCGGAAAGCTGGATCAGATCCATGGTAGCCATGGCCAGGCCCGCGCCGTTGACCATACAGCCCACGTTGCCGTCGAGCTTCACGTAATTGAGGTCATGTTCTTTTGCTTCCACGTCGGTGGGGTCTTCCTCATCCTTGTCGCGCTGGGCTTCCAGTTCGGGATGACGGTACAGGCCGTTGTCGTCGAGGGCGACTTTGGCGTCGACGGCGATGATCTGGTCGTCGCTGGTTTTAAGGCAGGGGTTGATCTCGAACAGCGTGGCATCGGCGCCGAGAAAAGCGGCGTACAGTTTTTGCACGAACGCCACCATTTCTTTGAACGCCTGTCCGCTCAGTCCAAGGTTGAACGCTACTTTGGCGGCCTGGAAAGGGCGCAAACCGAGCAGTGGGTCGACAAATTCGGTGAAAACGCGCTCGGGAGTTTCAGCGGCTACTTTTTCAATATCCATACCGCCATCGGGCGAATAAATGATGACATTTCCGCCGCGGCCCCGGTCGGTGAGGATACTGATGTAAAATTCTTTCGGTTCGCCAGCGCCGGGGTAAAAAACATCCTGGGCCACCAATACTTTGCGCACGAGTTTGCCTTCGGGCGGGGTTTGCGGCGTTTTCAGCATCATGCCGATGATCTGGCCGGCCAGTTCGCCGGCTTGTTCCGGGCTTTTGGCGAGTTTGACCCCGCCGCCTTTGCCGCGACCGCCGGCGTGTATCTGCGCTTTGACCACGCACCAGCCGGAGTTATACAGTTCTTTCAGTTTGTGGGCGGCCGCCGCGGCTTCCCCGGCGCTGTGCGCCAGGATACCTTCCTGGATTTTGACGCCATACGTTTTGAGTAGTTCCTTACCCTGGTATTCGTGCAGATTCATTCAGAATGATTTAATTTTAAAGTTGACGCAAAAGTACGACGGCTGCCGTTTAATTCCCGGAAGAAAACTGCTCCAATTTTTCCAGCACCTGATCTTTGTACTGGCGGCCGATCGGGATTGTCCTGCCTCCCGCTGTAATTTCGGTGGAGGTATAGGCTTCTACGTGGGATATAGCCACCAAATACGAGCGGTGGACGCGGATCAGGCGGTTTCCGGTTTCCATTTCGCCGATCTGACCTTTGGTCACCAAAGCGCGGCCGTCTTTCAAAAACAGGCGCACATATTCTTTCAGGCTTTCCACACAAACGATTTCGTCGAGCCAGACACGCACCATTTTTTTGTTGACGTTAAAAAATTGAAAAGGCCGGGTGGGTGTGCTGAGCGCTGATTCAGGTCGCCGCAATTTTTGAATCGCTTTTAAAAAACGCTCAAAATCAACGGGTTTTAGCAAATAATCCACTACTCCCAGGTCAAAACCATCGAGGGCATATTCCTGGTAGGCGGTGGTCAGGATCGTTTGCGGCGGCTGGGCCAGGGTGCGGAAAAAATCCAGGCCCTTGAGTCCGGGCAGGTGAATGTCGAGAAACAGCACTTCAACCGCTTGTTGTTGCAGCGCCTCATAAGCGTGCTCCGCGTCGGAGCAACGTCCCACAAAACGCAGCCAGGGCACCTGACGGATATAATCCTCCAGAATGGCGGCGGCGAGGGGTTCGTCTTCTACGACAAGACAGTTCAAGGTAGTGATGAGTGATGAGCGATGAGTGATGAGCGATGAGTGATGAGCGATGAGTGATGTTGAATCTCAAAAAGTCGTACTACCCCTCTGTGTCAAAAAGTCGTGCTAACTTGCAATAAAACGAGGCATGGCACGACACACC
>CALEYM010000540.1 GCA_937926185.1 uncultured Bacteroidota bacterium
GCTTCTCCGCCGGCCCCGGACTGATGATGAACACCTGCAACTCCGTGGAGTTGGCTGTCCAGAAATCGAGGTGCAGGTGGGTCATGCCGCTTAGGTTCTGGTTGCTGCCCAGTTGAATGCCCTGGTAATTCAGGCCGGTGTACAGGAGCGTATTGTTGCCTGCAACCGGTACCTGCGAAACCTGGGTGGCTTGCCCCCAGTTAGGGTTGAGGTCTGTTCCGGCAATGTTGGTATAGGCGTCACTGAATACGGATATTACATTGGCAGCATCAAACGCGGGCGTTGGCGCCGCGGTGGTTGGCGTCGTGCCGCCGCCCCCGGTTTTGTAGAAGTAGATGTTATCTAAGTAAATATCTCCGTTGCCGTCAAATTTGAACTGAATCAGGTCGTTGAGGGCAACAGGGGCAAAGCTGGTCAGGGGAATATCCACGCCCGCCCATCCCGAGGTGGGAACGGACAGAACAAAAGGCTTCTCCACCGGCCCGGGGCTGATCAGGGTAACACTCAGGCTGGATGAATTATTCGTCCAAAAATCAAGGTGCAGGTGGGTCATGCCGGAGGCATCGAGGTTGTTGGCAAGTTGTGTTCCCTGGTAGTTCAGGCCCGAATAGAGCAAGGTATTGTTCCCCGCGACCGGTACCTGGGAAACAACCGTCGCCTGTCCCCAATTTGGATAGAAATCCGTGCCTGGAAGGTTTGTATAAGTGTCGCTGAAAATGGAGATAACGTCGGCAGGATTACGGGTAGGCGCCGGTGCGGCAACCGTTGGCCCGGTCGGCGTCGTCGTTCCGGTTTTATAGAAATACACATTGTCGATATATACGTTGGGCACATCGCCGGAGAGTACCAATTGAGCGAGGTGAGCCCTGTTCGCCAGCCCCGTGAAATTCGACAGCGGAATGTCGAGGCTCACCCATTGCTCCGAAACAAGGGTTGGGCGGGTGAACGAAAGCTCGTGCTGAGAATCGTCGCCCCCGCCGAAAGTCCCGTTCGCGCCGAAATCGACGAGCAGTACCTTGAAGGCCTTCGGGAGTTCGGTGGGGTCGGGCGTCCAAAGGTCCAAATGGAAATGCGTCATGGCCGAGGCATTGATGGTCTGGGAAGAAAACTCGATACCCACGAAATTGAGGTTGCTGTACCGCTTCACATCGTCCCCGGCTATTTGAACGTCAAAATCCTCGGCGGTAGAAAATTGCCAGCGGGTGTTCCAGGTGTCTACGGGGACATTGTTGTAGGCATTGCTGAAAAGGGAGATTACGCTGTCCGCACCGACGGTAGGGGTGGGCGCCGGGGTTGGCGGGCCGACGGCTACCCCGGTTGAATTGACGGTCAAAGAGCCGGCAGCATCCAGCCCGCCCAATTTGGCGGTGATGACCGCCGTTCCGGCATCAAGGACAGAAACGACGCCCGTGCTGCTGACCGACGCCACGGAGGGGTTGGAGGAAGAAAAGCTGAAATACGCCGGGGCGGCCTCCGCGCTTTGGTCAACGCCCGTCGGCATATTAAAGGTAACTTTCAAGCCGCCGATGTTCAGCTGCCGGCCCGTCTCCACCGAAAACACCTGATCCTGCCCTTCCAGTATGACGGGCCTCGGATGGGCAATGGTTCCCAGTTTTTCAAATTTCAGCTCGTCAATCCAGAAAGTGTAGCCGAGGCCGTCTTCCGGGCCTTCCGAGTAGAAAAACATGCCCCTTTCCTGCTTCAGCTTGGAAGGGTCGGGGATGGGGATGATGTATTTTTTCCAGTTGGTGTTGACGGGTACGTCCCTCAGCGTGGCCTGGAATTTCAACTCGCCAAAGTCGTTTCCCAAACCGACTACGTCGATCGTGGCCGCTTTGGAGGCCCTGGCCCAGAAGGTGAGGGCATCGTAGCCCGACAGGTCGCGCCCAACCGAGGTAAAATAGCCGCCGCCCGCATAAGCCCCCTGGGGGTCGCCGGCGTCCGGCACGGCAAATTTCATGGAGGCCGTGCCTTTGTATTTCACCTCGGTGTCCACGTCGAAAGCCGTCACCTTTGAGCCGCCGAAGGCAGCGTAGTTGAGCCCCGCGCTGAAACCGTCGATGAATACTTCCGGAGTGGTGGGAAAGGTGGCCGGCTCGAGGTCGTCGAGGTCCCTTTTACAACTGAGCACCGTCAATATGGCCAATGCGGCGAACAGGGCGAGCGATGAATTTTTGTGTTTTATATTTTCCATGACTGACTTTTTTGATGTTGGTTAATTGCCAATACTGATTTGCAAATAGGTGTGTATTTCCCATTCCTGTCCGTTGCCGAAACCTACGGCGGTGGGATCGCTAACGACGTTGCCCCTGGGATCGATCGTCGTCGCCGGGCTGTAGCGGGGCGAATACCGGTCGAGGGAGCGCCAGGTATAGCGGACGCCGAGGCGGGAATTGGGCAGTTCGAACCAGGAAGGTTTTGCGAGGCTCGTGGAAATATCGGCCATGAGCTGGAGCGGGAAAGTCAGGTTGAAGTCGCGGTGGTAGTCGTAAGGCCCCCAATCGTTCACCTTGGCCATGGCGGTGAGTTTGGTCTTTTTATAAATCATGCGCAAATCGCCGCCAAAACGTTCAATGAGCCTGGCGTCGCTGCCGTTGGCCTGGGCCGTGCCGGCGAAAAGGTTGGCGACAAACCCGAAGTCGGGATTTATTTTTGAAACGATACGGGCATAAGCCTCCCACAGGTCTTGCGCGGGGGCTGCGCCGGGGAATGCAAAAATGGTGCGCCCATCGCCGAGAATGCCGATGGCCGCGTCCTGGCTGGTGGGCAGGTGGCGGTAAACGAAGCCGCTGCTGAGGGCAAACCTGGCGTCTTCGGCAATGTCGTTGTCCCATTCGTACATCCAGGTGCCGGGAGTGGGGTCGTAGGTGAACAGGATTTCACCGGCCACGGTTTCCCGGTTGGAGCGCACGGCAAACGGGTCGTCGAGGATGTTCCTGGGCCGACCGGGCGCCGGCACGTCGGCGGGGATGGGGTCTTCGATGGGTTTCTGCCACAGGAAGTTGGGGGCGATCTGGAGATTGCCGAATCCGACGGTGAATCCGGTGAGGAAATTGTACTGGTTGCCGCTGCCGCTGTCTTTGAGCCGCCAGCCGGTGAAGGTTTTGGTGTAATCGGCCCCGCCCATGGCGAGCAGGCCGTGCGCCGCCCCCTGGGCATACCATTGGAAAGGCCCTGATGCATAGGTGATCTTGGCTTTACCGCCCCAGGTGTCGCTCATGGTGGTTTCATCCTGATAGACTTCTATTCTCCCTTCCGGTGTTTCGCGCGTCACCTGGAAAACTTCTCCGACGCGGTTCGAGTTCGACCAGATACCGCCCAGCTCGAAGCCGAGCCGGCCCAGTTTCCTTTTCAGGTGCAGCGCGGCGCGGCGGGTGGGCGGAATGGGTACCGCGAATGAACTCACGGCGGGCGCTTGCCGGTCGAGGTCTTCGTGGAAAATGCCGGTTATATCAAATTTGCCGATTTGCCTGCTGTATTTCGCCAGGACTGCCGGGTTGGCGCCCCACCACAATTGCGGGCCAAACGCTACTTTAAAATGTTTGAACGCCTTTTTGCCCGTTAACTCAAAACCGAACGGCGCTATACCGTTGTAAATGTCGATATTGGGCCCGTAGTTGGCTTCGGGGTAAAAGCCGAAGAAATCGCCTTCGTACCCCCAGTGGTAATGCCCCGTGCGGTAGAAGCCTTTCAGGTCGAAATGTTTGGCGTTCCAACTGACATCTGCACGGTACACGGTAAAACGTTCCACATCCCCTAACGTAATGGTTTCGAGTTGATTAGTAGCCGGATTGAGCGATTGCGCGGTTTGGGGCCTGCCCCGGTTTTCGTAAAAGATCTCATTGATGGGGTTGGTGGCCACATTGCCGAGTACGTTGAAAGAAACGTTGGCCCGAAAACTTTCTGAGGGTTTCGCTTCAACGCCGATGAAAAAGGACTCCATGTGGTCGAATCCCAATTGGTCGGGGTAGGCTGTTCTGCCGGGAACGGGGTCGCTGGGCGTTGAAATCCGCTCGCCGCCCGTGCTGAAGGTGTAGAAGTCTGCCCGCAGCTCGCTCATGCGCACTTTTTTGGTTTGTTCGCCGGCGAGGGCCGCTTTGTCGCCCCGTGCCCTGATCACCGCATCCATGAGCTGGATGTTCGAGAAATGACTTTCCACGGCAGAAAGGGTCGTGCCTTTGTCCAGCGGGTTCAGGCGGTGGGCTTCTTTCAGGGCGTAGTAGGCCGCGCGGGGGTATAGCTGGTAAAGCCCCCTTTCGTTGGTCGGGCCTTTGGCGCAGATGCCGAACCACTCTTCGTTCATGTTGTTTTCGCCTTCGGCGTAATCGCTCTGGTAGCCGCCGTTGCTCCAGGAGGCATTGTTGTCGTGGACGGAGAGGTTGCTGGTCTGTCCGAATTTCCACCAGCCGTCGCTGAACTGGAAAGTGAAGCCGCCGAGGCTGTTGCCCGTTTTGCCCAGGCCCGCCGCATTTTCATAAATTTCCTTCCAGTTGCCCACCATGTAATAGGCCTGGGATTGCTGGTCTTCCTCGTTGTCGCGGGCGTTGAACGCATCGGCGCCAAACTCCGTGAACAGGATGGGTTTGTTCAATTCATTTTTGACCCGTTGGAACGCATCCCCGAAGGAAACGCCCCGGTACATGTTGGTGCCGAAAATGTCCACGTCCCTGCACTCTTTTACAATGATTTCCAGGAAAAGCAAGTCGCCGTTGCACAAGGCCACGGGGTGCGATTTGTCGATGCCTTTCATGGCTACTGCCGCCTCGTTGAAGAGTTTGTACATGGCCGTTGCCCGCGCGGTGGATTTTCGGTCTTCCATCGGGATGTCTTCCGTTTCAGCGCCTTCCCAAAACAGGCCGTAGTTGTTTTCGTTGCCGAGCAGATACAACAGCAAGCCGGGCGTATTCTTGTATTCCTCCGTCATCGCCTTCACCTCCGCAAGCAGCAAATCCCGTGTGCGGGGGTCGGCGTATTCCGTGTTGCCGACCCATGCGCCGCCCAATGTCAGGCCATAGCGCCCGAACGAGTGATTGAGCATGGTGTAGATGCCGTATTTTTCGTAGATGTACTGTATCCACCGGGCGGGTACGCCGGTGTACTGCCGCACCACGTTGACGCCCATGTTTTTCAGCAAGGGCATTTCGGCGTCGAGGGCCGCCCGGATAATGTCGTCGGGCTGCTTCCACAGGCTGTAGGAGTAGTTGGTGCCCACCGGGAAGTAGTCCCAGTTCATGCCGTTGATGAAGAAGTCGCTGCCATTGACGACCAGCTTCATCCCATCCCGGTTGTTTACGATGGAAACCCTGTCAGCCTGGGCCATGGCTGAAATGGCGAAAAAGGATAGAACCAGTATTTGTACTGCTTTTTTCATTACCATTTATTATAAGGTGAATCATTGTATTCAACGAATATTTCCTCCCT
>CALEYM010000541.1 GCA_937926185.1 uncultured Bacteroidota bacterium
GCCCATTTGCGTTTCGATCGCCAGGGAAATACTCCCGGCGGCTGCCGGGTTGGCTGGTGTTTCCGGAGTTGACGGAATTTTTATCCAAAACAACGGGGTATTGCCCGATAACGGCGCCAATGCCACCAGCCGGCTGCCAAAGGATTTAGTCTCGTCGTTGAAAAAGTACAAAATCCTGGCGCGCCATTTTTTTATGTTATCAGCATCCATTTCACGCCGGACGAATTTCACCGATTCGGTATAAGTCTGCGGGTCGAAAATAAAAACGGTATCGGTAACGCTGAGAAGCGACACAACGGCATCTTGCTCCAAAAGCTGCGCAAGCGAAGCATCTTTGAAACAATCGTAGCGGCCTGCATACATGTCGGCTATCAAACGGACGTTCAGCCATTGGGAGAAGTCTGTGTGGGTTGTTTCGCAAAAGCCATTGATAATGTCGGGGTTATTGAATTGGATCAGCGTGGCTTTGTTCGGCGCATCCGGGCCGGCAGAACTGTTGAATTGGAAATCGGCCGTGTTTTCTCCGATCCAGGCGATGTTGGGGTTCTTGAGCAGGTCATTGGTTTGAGCGGTCATAGTCGCAGAAATCGCGCACAGGGCAATAAACAACAGGAAGTTTCTCATGACGAATTAAGTTTTGGTTGAACGATAGTTGACTGGCAGTTTTGGGGTGCGGAAGTAATGATTCTGATCATGTGAAAATGTTTTACTGATTGATGAGACAAAGATGCGGCGCCCTAACCCGGCGATACAACGCCGGTTTCGGTGAATTTTCATAAGCGCGACTACTTGAAAAGGAGCAAGGGGATAGCAGGTAAGCCCGGAATAAGATACCGGATTTCAGTTACTTGGCGGTTGCGTTCCTAAATATTATGTATCAATCCAGCCACTGAAAATCATCTGTTTTCGACCCTTCTTCCAACATTTTTGCGGCAATTGCCGGCGGCGTGGTCAGTTTTCTGCGCTGGGTGTCGATCCAGGCGCCATCCACGTTGATGGTCGCGCAAAGTGTGCCGTCTTCGCGAAAAATTTCATGCCGGAAGGAAAAACGGGAACCATCGCGCCGGGCTTTGCTCACAAGCAGGTTGATCCAAAGCGGGTCGCCGTGGCGAAGTTCGCGCCGAAAAAGGGCTTCTTCGCGGAACAGGATCGGCCCAAAATGATGCGTTTCCATAAATTCGAGCGTAATACCTGCCGCATTTAAAAAGTCGACCCGGATGGCCGCGCCAAAATCGTAGTACACCGAGTGGCGGACGTGGCCATTCGGGTCGAGATCGGCCCAGCGCAATACGACCGGGCGTTTGAAGGTATGGTACATTGTTGTTGATTGAGTGATTGAGTGATTGAGTGATTTACCCACGATGAGATGGTGATAAATCACTCAATCACTCAATCGCTCAATCACTCAATCACTCAATTCAAGGTTGTTCCTTGGCCAGTTCTATCATGGCGCTGAGTTCATCCACGAGCGCCTCGGCGCTGCCGGCATAACCGACGCTTTTGAAACGAATTTTTCCGTTTTGGTCCACGACAAATTTGGTTGGAATGCCCGACACGCCAAAAGAGGCCACTACTTTGTCTTCCAGGTCGAGCAGGACGTGGAAGGGATAACCTTTGCTTTGGATAAAATCGCCGGCAGCCTTGGCTTTGTCTTCCACCCGTTCCCAGGTATCGACAAACAGGAACTGTACGTTCGGGTCGTCTTTAAATTTGTTTTGGGCTTGTTGCATGCCGGGGAAAGAGGCTTTGCAGGGGCCGCACCAGGTGGCCCAAAAATCGAGCACCACCACTTTGCCTTTCATGCTTTCCAGGCTGACGTCTTCCCCGTTCAGGTTTTTCAATGTGAAACCAGGCGCAGGCTGGTCAATCATTTTTGCGGCCAGGCTTTTTTTCTGATTGATCCGGGCTATTTTTTCCAGGCCGGCCAGGTAGGCGTCGGTACCGGCAGCCGATTTGTCTTCGGCAGCGAACAGGCGTTTGAACTGCTCTTTCATGGCTGCCGTGGCTTGCCCGTGCAGGATGAAACCTTCGAGACGGTACCGCAGGTCGGGCGCGCCGGTTCGTTCGAGGAAAGCGGTGTACCGTTCGTTCATATCGGTATTTTCGCCTTTAAAAATTTCCACTACCTGCGCCTGATACGCGGCAGCGGTGTTGGGATCGTTCAGTTTGTCCAGCACATACGCATAAGTATCGGCGTATTGGCCAAAGGTATATTTGCGATCCTGTTCCCACGATTTGTCGGATTTGTAAGACGGTTTGGCTTCCCTGGGCGCGAGCATTTCCGATTTTGCCCATTCGGTGGCTTCAGCCGCCATTTTACGGGCCATTTCCAGTTCTTCGCCGTTTTCCGCCAGTTCCCAGGCCACATTGTTGTACAGGCTGGCCCGGCTGTCGGCCTGCATCCGGCCGGCAATTTTATTCAGAAGGGCCCAGTTTTTCTTTTCAGCCGCTTTGTTGCCCAATGCAAAATAGGTCTCATTCACTTCGTCCTGTTCGGTATCGTTGGCGGGGGGGAAGTCCTTCAGATAAGTTTCGATCATGGTTTCCTGCTTGCTCAGGTCAGGTTCGTTGCGGATGGCCTGACGGCGTTCCTGGCGCGCGAAAACGCCCTTCGGGTAATTTTTCCGGATTTTTTCGCGAATGGCGTTGGCCTTTTCTGCCACGGAAAGGCGGTCGTACAGCCGGGCCATGGCGATCCAGTCTTTTTCCTCCAGATTCGGGGCTTTCTCCACTTCTTCCAGCAAGACCTGCGCTTCCACTTTGCCGGCGTCGCCGCGTTTTACGGCCATCAGATTGTTGATATAGGAAGAGAAATATTGTTGTCTGAGATCGGGTTTGGCGGCGAAGGCCCGGCTCAGCAATTCCAGCGCGGTGGTTGTTTTCCGGTTTAGTTCGAACAGGCTGCCCCAATCGCGATAGAGCACGGCCTGTGCCGCCCAACTTTGGGGCATGGGTTTCCCGGAGGCATCACTCAAGCTGACAAAATACCCCTCACCGCTGTTGTTGTCCCAACGTTCGCCGGCCTGAAAGGCTATCATGGCTACCTGTGCATCGGCGGCAGTGGTGAAACTGCCCGTGATTTTGCCACCGGAAAATTGCAGCATCAGATCGGTAACCGCCGGTGTTTTGCCGGCGAATTCGACTGCCGTCACTTCGATGGTTTCATGGGCATTGTGCAGCGGGCTTTTAGAAATATCATATTCAAAGCGAATATTTTCGCCGGGCTTGGGGTTGGCCGGTGTGATGGAAAGATGTGCCGTTTGCGCCTGCGTTGTGGCAGCTACGGAAAGCAAAAACAGGAAAATGAACAGATTTTTCATTTGCTGGATAAATTATTTTCAGATCAAACAAATATGGCGAGCAACTTAAAAACGCGGACAAACCACGCGCCGGCGCCGCTCGGCCGGATGGAAATAAGTCAGGGAAAGTTCAAAAGCGCCGCGGGAATTGTTGGCCAGGGTCAGGGAGGAAACGGTGACATCATAACTCATCCCGAGCATCCAGCGTTCCAGTTCGAGCATGGCAACCACGGTAACGGCATCCATTTGAAGACCGCTGTTGAGGCGATTGCCCAGGCGCGCCCAGGCGCCGAGGCGCAGGGCCAGTTCGTTGCGGTCGTTGTTGGAATACCGTACGTTCAGGCCGAAATCGGTTTCGAACGCCGGGCCTTGTTTCATTACCAGTACGCCGGGCAGAAGGCCAAAGTTTTCACTCAGCGGCAACAGGCCGCCCGTATGGCCCGACCAACGGGAATATAGCCGTTCGCCGTCATCTTCCACCAGCGATATGACCGGTTGGTTGATGTGGTGCAAGGCTGCGCCGGCATACCAGAAACCGTTGTCGTCGAAAAGCATGTACCAAAGCAGGCCGGCATTGAAGTCGGCATAAATATTCGTGTTGGCATTGGCGTTTGGTTCGCCGTTGCCGGCGTTCGGGTCGGGGGTTTCCGTCGTGGGGTCGAATTGCCTGCTAAACCACAGTCGGCTCCAGTCAATGTTGTTTTGTCCGAATCCAAATTGGGCGCCTGCCGCCAGGTAATGATCGGCACGGCGCGGGCCTCCGCTCAGTTGTTTTAAAAAGGCGCCGCCCAGGTGGCCTTTGTTCTGCACGTAGCGGGCCGTGCCGGCTTCGTCGTGCATGACACCCAGCCCAAGCGCGAAATAGTCGTCGCGCCCAACGCCGAGCCGGAAATCGGCCGCGGCGGAGTAAGTGCGAAACGGCACGGGAGATAAAAAACTGCTCCATTGGTCGCGGTAATTGGCCGTCACCCGCCAGCGACCGTCGAAGGCGCCGGTCATGGCTGGGTTGAGATTCCAGGGCGAAGCGAAATACTGGGAAAAGCGGGGGTCCTGCCCATTCAGATTCCCACAAAAAAACACGAATAAAAACAGGCCGGCAGCCGGAAGGTAAAATTGCTTCATAACTTACAGGGTGGGAGTGCAAATTTTCCCAAAGGTAAAAATTATCGGATTAGTGTTGTATTGCCGCGCAGGCTTTCCACAAAACCGTCGGCGTATTCTGCTTCCACGTACCAGACGTATACGCCTGTTTGCGCATTCTTGCCCCGAAATTGTCCGTTCCAGCCGCGTTGTTCATCATTTACGGGGAAATCGAGGTCTTCGTACACCAGCTCTCCCCAGCGGTCGTACACGCGGAATAATTTTACCCGTTTGATTTGCCGGCTTTTGCCGTACACGGTCAGTATTTCGTTATTTCCGTCGCCGTTGGGGCTAAAGCCTGTCGGTACGTATACCCCCCGCGGTTTGATCACTTCCACGCGGGTACTGCCCACGCCGCGGCAGCCGTTGGCGTCGGTTACCGTCACAAAGTAGGTATTGCTGTATCCGGGTTTTACGAGGATGGTCGTACAATCGGGTAAATCTATGCAGATCAAACTGTCTGCCAGGGCGCTTTTCCATAGGTATGTACTCAGCCCGATGGTATTGGACACGTCGGGGGAGAGTTGAAGGCTGTCGCCCAAAACGATGGAGGCGTCCGGCCCAAACGATACCTCAACGGCAGGCGGTTCGCTCAGGGTGGTTTTGACTTCTGTGACACATCCCATGCCGTCGCGCACGAAGACGGCATATTGCCCGGCGCCCAAGCCTAAAAATACGCCTGAGCCGGTGAATGAAATGCCATCGTTGCTGTAGCGATAGGGTGGCGCGCCGCCGCTTACGGTAAGTCGCACCAGTCCGTCGTGCGCGCCAAAACACGATGGGTTGACGGCTTCCGTCTGGATATCCGGCGGATTGGGTTGCACCAGCGCCGTTGAATCTGCAGCGATGCAGCCACGCAGGTCCGTTACAGTTACCGAGTAGTTGCCCGGGCCTAAGGCTCCGATCTGGAGACCGGTTGCGCCCGTATTCCAGGCGTATGTATATCCGGGAGTGCCGCCCTGTACCAGGGCGCGAATAATACCGTTGCTATCCTGATTGCAAACTAATCCGGTGATTTCCAGTTGGATTTGCAAGATTGGCGGCTCCCCGACCAATGCTTCCGAGGAACCGGTACAGCCCTTCGAGTCCGTCAATGTGATGGTATAAACCCCGGCGGGCAAACCATTTTGTTCGGCGCCGCTGCCCGTGTTGCTCCAGGCGTAACTGACAATGGGAAAAACGCTTTGTACGGATGTAATACGTACGGCGCCGTCGGTAAAACCATAGCATTGCGCGCTGTCAGCATCCAGGGTTGGGACGATGGGCTCCTGATCGAGCATCGTAAAGGAAATGGTTGCGCTGCAACCGACTTCATCCGTAACCGTCAGGCTATAGGCCTGGCCACCGGTTAATCCGTTGATATACAGGGTGTCTGGTTTGCCGGGAATACTCCAGTTGTAATGATATCTGGAGAAATCTCCGCCTCCTGCGCCGCCGCTGATCTGGTTTACAGCCACCTGCCCGTCGGTACCGGCATGGCAGGTGGGGGGCGCGCGGAGCAGGCCCACTGTGATTTCGTCCCATTGCTGGATAGTTATCGTCTGGGCGCCGGTGCATTGGCTCTGATCAGTGGCTGTGACGGTATAGGTTCCGGCGATGAGATTGGCCGGGTTGGGACCGTTAAAACCATGACTCCATGCAAAAGTGAAAGGGCCGCCGTTATTGCCTGTTGCCGTCGCCAATGCTTCGCCGCCGTCGGAACCAAAGCAGGCGAGTTTGGTTTGGATAATAGCGATCTGGGTAGGCATGGCCGGCTGGCCGATAATGGCGCCGGCGCCGCTGAATGAACAACCGGCCGTGTCGGTTACTGTAAGGGAATAACTACCTGCTGTGAGCCCGTTGATAAACGAACTGTCCCGGTTATTACTCCACAGATAGGTATAGGGCATCACGCCACCGCTGACATTAGCTTTTGCCGTGCCGTTGTTGCCGTCAAAACAAGTGGCATTTGTGGAAATCACGACTACATTCAGTGCTGCCGGTTGGGTCACGGCCGCAACTGCGGTCAGACTGCATCCGTTGGCGTCGCTTACCGTGACCGTATAAATGCCTTGGGGCAGATTGACCGCCAAGGGGTCGAGTTGCTGGTTGGGATCGCTCCATAGGTATTGCAGGGCGCCTGTGCCACCCCGGGCATACACTTGTGCCGCTCCATTGGCTTCGCCAAAACACCGCACCGGCCTGGGTATGATACTGTCCAAAACAACAGGCACAGGGCACGGCAAAGTGTCGCTGAGCGTTTTGGCACAATTTAAAGAATCGGTAATGGTTACCGTAAATATCCCGCAGGGCAGGTTTTGAATGGTATTGCCCGACATGCCATTGCTCCAGGCGTACTGGTACGGCATTGCCCCTCCGCTTACCTGTGCCGACAGGCGTCCGTTCTGATCGCCTGCGCAAGAGGGCCCCTGTACCGTCAGTTGCGCGACAATAGGCGTCGCGGGCTGAACAATGGATAAAATAGTCTTAGTACATCCATTGGCATCCATCACCGTTGCGCGGTAAGCGCCGGGGCACAGGTTTTGTGGCATAAAATTCCCCGGCGGATCCACCGGTTTATCCCAGGCAATAGTATACGGTGACACGCCTCCGGAAGCGTTCAAATTAATGCCGCCGTTGCATGCCCCGGCGCAGGTTTCCGGCCGCAGCAGGGTAGTGCTGATGGTAATGTCCGGCGGCTCCCCCACTAGCGTGCTGGAAACCGCGGTACAGCCATTGTTATCGCTTACCGTAACGGTATAAGCTCCGGCCATCAGCCCAGTCAGTGATTGGCCGGTTTTCATGCCGTTCCAGTTAAACGCGTATGGCATCACGCCCCCTTGTGTAAAAACGGAGGCTGAACCTGTATTTCCGCCAAAACAGGCAACACCGATGGTTTGGATACTGTCAATTACCAGGCGTTTGGGTTCCTTCACTTCCACCAGGGTAACGGCGGTGCAACCCGCCGCGTCGGTTACGGAAACGGAATGCAGGCCCGCCGTCAGACTGTCTGCCGAGGGAGTTGTATCCCCGTTGTCCCAAAGATAGGTGTAGGGCGGTTGGGCGCCGGAAGCCGTAATCGTCGCTTTTCCGGTCATGGTTCCGAAACAGGTAACCGAGTCCTGCGATACGGAAAATTTATACTTAATGCCCTGGCGCACCGAATCCTGCACAACGGCTGTACAGCCATTGTCGTCGGTGATGGTGACGGCGTAGCAGCCGGCAAATATATCCTGAATAATTTGGCCCGGCATAACCGGTCCGCCCTGGCACGCCCGCCAGGCGTAGGTGTAGGGAGGCGTGCCGCCGCTTCCGCCGGCGCCAATCACGCC
>CALEYM010000542.1 GCA_937926185.1 uncultured Bacteroidota bacterium
AGAATGGTCGTTTTTGCAGGCGTTGAATACCGTGTCCGACAGCGCGAGCGCGAGGCCCGCGACGAGCATATTTTTCATAAAAAATTGTAATTGAGAGTGTTGAAAATAAGACTGAAAAGTGAATAGACAGCTATGAACGATTTAGTGTTAAGTCGTTCTAAATCATTTCAATTTTTCTAAACCTTTCTAAACCGAAAAAATGGGCATACATCGGGCTGACGCGGCATCAAGCGCCGATCTTGGGAGGCTGCCAAATGGGAAGATAAACGGCTTTCGGCAGGTGGTCGGCAAAATAAAATGCCATTTTATGCGCCGCTTCGTTGAAGAGGGATGCCGCGAAGTTGAGCGGCGTTTCGAGCGCGGAAGCGGCACTGACGTGACACATCAGGCCGCAGCCCGGGCAGTGGCAACCGCCGTTGCCGTGGTCGCAGGGGCAGTTGTCGTCGGAATGCTGGTGTGTGGAATCGTCTGAACAGGAAGCAGAAACGCCTTCGTTTTCGGAGCAGCAGGATTTTTCGACATCTGCCTGCTCGGTCTTCGCCTTGTTCTGGACGTGTTCATAGCCATAAGCCCAGACACGGTTCGCCGACAAGGAGAACATGCTGAGCGTAAGAAGGAATATGACAAGGCAAATGCTCATAAACTGGGCAAAGATAAAACGGCAAAACGAAGGGCAAGTTTTTTCCAGCTGGTTTTAAGATTTATTTTGAATTTTATCAATCGTTCCTTTCGGTTTACATTTTATGCCCCGCCATCGGATCCGCTCCTTTTTTAAACACAAATTCACTGTGCAGGAGATAAGCGCCTGACACGACTACTATCTCCCCGGTTTTCAATCCCTCGATGATTTCAGTATAATCTTCGTTGGCAATGCCGGTGCGCACCATACGGCCTTCGAAGCCGCCGGTAGCGTTTTTGATCCAAACCGTGACGCCGCGACTTTCCTGAATGAGCGCATTGGTCGGCACGGCGAGCATCCGGCGAGTCTTGCCTTTCAGCGTAATCCAAGCCTGCATACCGGGCTGGTATTCGTTGTTTGGATTCGAAATTTCCACGCGGACCAGCACGATTTTGGAGGAGGCTTCAAGGTTAGGATTGACAAAACTGACCTTGCCGGCGAGGATGCGGCCGGGGTAATACGGCAACGTAATCGAGGCCTCGCGGGTTTGGGCAAGAAAGGGCAAATCGCTGACGTAGAGTTGCGCTTCGACCCAGAGCGTACGCAGGTCGGCAAGTTTCAGCACCGTCGATCCTTCCGCCACGTAGCTGCCCTCGACGGGTGGGGTATCCAGCACATAACCGGCATAGCGGCTATAAATCGTCACCGTATTTTTAGGTGCGCCGGATTGTTCGAGTTCCTGCAACTGTGCTTCGGTCATGCCCCAAAGCAGCAGTTTGTTGCGGGCAGCTTCCGCAATGCGAGCAAAATCAATGTCGGTGCTGCCATAGCGCCTTTTACTTTGAAGTGCCAATAAGAAGTCGCGCTGGGCGGCAGCGAGGTCTTCGCTGTACAATTCAAAAATGGCCTGCCCTGCCCGCACGTACTCGCCCGCGTTGCGCACGAAAAGACGTTCGAGCCTGCCGGTAAGCCGCGCGGTCACGGTGTTGATGCCGTTTTGATTTTCGCGTAGTGTCGCGGAAAGTGAGATTTCTTCGCCCAGTGGTCGCAGCCGTACCGTGTCGGTCCGGATGTTGGCGAGCCATATTTGCTCGGCACTGAGTTTCACCTCGTTTTCTTTTTTGTCTGGAGCAATTTCTACCCGGACCAAAGGCATTTTGCAGATCGGGCAAGGGCCGGGTCTTTGTTCCACGACCTGCGGGTCCATTGAGCAGGTGTAATACACGTTTTCTTCCACCGGCGCCGGGCTTGGTTTGTTGCAAGCGGCGAACGATAATATCGCCAGGAATAGCGGAGCATTTTTTATTTTCAAAATATTCATTGTCAATTAGTTTGCTTTTACAAAACTCTCGCTGTCCATGAGCAGTTGCGCATTTTCAGCGATTTCATCGTCGGGCGAAAGGCCTGTCGTTACTTCCAGTATCCGACCGGAGCGGCGGCCTGTGCTGATTTTCCGCGACCGGAAGCCGCCGGCTGTTTTTACAAAAACGACCTTGCTTCGCCCGAGGTCGAGTACCGCCGATCCTGGAATCCAGAGAGCGGACTTGCTGCCGGCCTGCACGGTGGCGCTGAGCAAGGCGCCGGGTTTGAGCCGCCCGCCGGGATTGGACAGATACACCCGCGCCCGAAGGTTTTTACTCCCGGCGCCATACAGCGGTTCGATGTAGTTAATTCTCCCACGGATCGGTTTGGCAAACGATTCGATGCGTAATTCGACCGCCTGGCCGACTTTCAACGACCGCACATCGAACGGATAAAATTCGAGTATAGCCCATACAGTCTCCAGGCTTTGCAGACCGAAAAGCCGCTGACCGGACTGAACATACATGCCTTCCTTCAGGGAAAGTTCGGCGCTGCCGGTAGTAGAAGGTAGCGGGGCAGGGCGTTGCCCGGTCTTGCCATCGTTCATGCCACTACCGGGCATGGTTCCGGCCAGGCCGGCGCCGGGGTTTTCGACGAGCAAACCGGCGTAGGGGCTGAATACCGGCAACGAAAGGAGCGGTTTACGGCCGGTTTCCACTTCGTCGATTTGTTTTTCGGTCATACCGAGCAGGGAAAGGCGGCGGCGGGCATTTTCGAGTAGTGTGGCGTTGTCCGGATCATTTTCTTTCAAAAAAATCAGGTCCTGCTGCGCGGTAGCGATGTCGGGGCTGTAAATATCCAGCAGGCGCTGGCCTTTTTGCACGGGCTGGAAAGGATAGCGGACGTATAGCCGCTCGATGCGGCCGCCGTAACGAGCCGACACGGCGTTGATCTGCCGGGCATCGTAGGACAGGTAGCCGGGAGCTTCGATGCTCATGGGCAGGGATTTGCGTTCGGGACGGATGGTGACGGTGGCGCTCAATACGTATTCGTAAGTGGGCTTCAGGAGGATGTTATTGCTGTCTGACCCCGCAGTATGTTCGGTGTGGTCGTTCTCTTTTTTGACCAGGTCCATTTTACAAATCGGGCAACTGCCGGGTTCGTTGCGCAAGATTTCGGGGTGCATCGGGCACGTATAAACGGCCTTCTTCTCGGCGGTGTCGGCGTGAGTAGTATGGTCGCTTTCTTTTTTGACCAAGTCCATACCACAAATCGGGCAACTACCGGGTGCATCGCGAAGGATTTCCGGGTGCATCGGGCAGGTGTAAACGGCCTTTTCTTCCGCGGTGTGGCTTTCGTGCCCCGTCTTTTCTTGCGGGATATGGCCCTCATGCCCGGCGTTTTTTTGCCAGCAGGCCGCCGCCAAGGCAAGTACGAGCAGTCCAAGGGTTATCAGTTTACCGTTGTTCCAGTTCTTTTTCATAGTCGGTGCGGGCTTGCAGGAGTTGTTGAAGGAGCTCGAGTTGGCTCAGGCGGCTCATTTTGAGTTCGAGCCAGGCATCGAGCGTCATAAAAAGTTCGTCGGTGTTTTGTTCCCAGGCGAGCAGGGTGCTTTGGAAACGTTTGCGCTGGTTGGGGATGATGTCGCGCTCGTAGCGGTCTATTTGTTCTTGCAGCGTCTGCATCATCACGAGGCGGTCGGCGAGGTTGCCGCGGATTTGGTTGACGAGATCGGCTTTCTGCCACTCGAAAGCAGCCAGCCGGTGGTCAATTCCTTCGATGCGGGCTTTGACATCCTTGTTTGCCCAGGGCGCGATCGGCACAGTGACCATGCCCATCAGTGTAAATTGCCAGGGCGTTCCGCCGAAAGCGAACATGTGATCGTAGCGCAGACCGTATTCGGGTTTCAGTTTCGAGCGTTGCCATTCCTGTTCGAGCCGGGCAATGCGAAGGCTTTGTTCGATGGCTCGAAAATCGCTGCGTGTGGCGATCCGTGAAGTATCTGGCAGCACAGGGATCGGCGGCAAACGCCAACCGGCGGTGTCAATCTCGAAGCCCGTCGCAGGATCACGTTGTATCAGGGCATTGAGTATGGCGCGTTGCTGGCGGATTTCGCCGGCATACATGGCCTGCATCCGGTCGAGACCGGCCAGTTCGGTTTGAGCTTTGTAGATGCTGCCGAGTTTTTCGCGGTTGTACTGGAATCGTTGTTCTGCGCTTTCGATGAGCAGGCGCAGGGCCGTTTTGCTCTCTTCTAATACGGTGATTTTCTTTTCCAACACCAGCCAGTTGAAATAAGCGGTTTTTGCCTCGGCAAACAGCATGTTCCGCATCACCCCCCGCTCGGCGACTTCCATGCCCGACATGGCACCCATGTAGCGTTGCTCGGCTTTTTGCATTTTGCGGTTAGGGAACATCTGCTCGCCGGTGACCATAAATGAGCCCATGCCTTCGCTCCACCGGGCAGTATTGTAAGGAGTCATAAAAAAGCCACTGCCAACCCGGGGCGCGGGTAGGGTAATGGCGCCTTTGGCATAGGTGTCGAGTTCGCGTATGCGTGCGTCGGTGCCTTTCAGGCGCGGGTGCATGGTCTCAATACGGGTCAGGATGCTGTCGAGGGAGAGCGGGGTTTGTCCACCGGATTCGGCGGCTGCAAAAAGCAGGACGATGATGATTTTGACTATGTTCTTCATCTCAATCGTTTAGTTGTACGAGTTTCAGGGTTCCGGTTTTCTTCAATTCGTATTCTCTTACAATGGCAAACAGCACCGGCAGTACGATCAATACAAAAAGCGTGGAGGTAATCAGGCCGAACACAAAGGGGATAACAATGGGTTTCATCACATCGCTGCCGGTGCCTGTTGCAAGCAGTACGGGCAATAAGCCTAAAATATCCACCATGACGGTCATTAACTTGGGGCGCAGGCGAAGCACGGCGCCGTCGTAAATAGCGTCTTCAACATCCTTATTCGTGAAGGATTTGTTTGCTTCTTTGAGTTTGTTTGATTTATCGTAAAGCGAGTTGTTCATGTAAACAAGCATCAGGATACCGGTCTCCACCGCCACGCCAAACAGCGCAATGAATCCTACCGCGACGGCGACAGAAAAGTTCACCTCGAAAAAATAAAGGGAATAAGCTCCCCCGACCAGCGCGACGGGAATACTGGTGAGTACAATCAATGTTTCGCGGAAAGAACTAAACGTGAAATACAGGATCATCATAATGATGACGAGCACAATCGGCATGATGATTTTCAAACGCTCCTCCGCGCGCACCTGGTTTTCGTACTGGCCGCTCCATTCCAGGAAATATCCTTTCGGAAGTTTTTGTACCGCCGCTTCCAATTTCTTTTTCGCGTCGGCAACCGTGCTTCCTAAATCACGGTCGCGCACATTGAACAACAGGGTACCGCGCAGCAGGGCGTTTTCAGAATTTATCATCGGCGGGCCGTCGGAAATACTTACATCGGCCACGGCCGAAAGCGGAATGGGGCCGTAATCCATCGTTTGCATTTGCAGCCGTTTTAATTTTTCTATTTTATCCCTGAAATCCTGGGCAAAGCGCACATTCACCGAAAAGCGTTGCCGGCCTTCTATCGTGGTAGTCACATTCATGCCGCCCAAAGCGGTTTCAATGAACATATTCACGTCGTCCACTGTCAGCCCGTACCGCCCTATTTCATCTTTTCGGATTTTAATGTCAACGTACATGCCGCCGGTAATCGGTTCTGCATATAAATCCTTCACGCCGTCTACACCCTGCAATTCAAGCCTGAACTGCTGTGCCAGTTTGTTGATGGTATCGAGATTTTGCCCGTAGATTTTTACCCCGACATCCGTCCGGATTCCCGTGGAAAGCATGTTGATGCGGTTGATGATGGGCTGCGTCCAGCCGTTCACCACGCCGGGAATTTGCAGTTTTGCGTTGAGCTCGTCGATGATATCGTTCTTCGTCATCCCATCGCGCCACTCGGACCGCGGTTTGAGCAAAATAATCGATTCGATCATGCTCACGGGTGCGTTGTCGGTGGCGGTATTCGCCCTGCCCGCTTTGCCCAGCACATTGGCCACTTCGGGAAAATCTTTGATGATTTTGTCTTGCACCTGCATGATGCGTTTGATTTCAGAGTTGGAAACGCTGGGCAGGGTGACCGGCATAAACAAAAGCGAGCCTTCATCGAGCGGGGGCATGAACTCCGTTCCGAGGCTCAGGACCAGCGGAATACTGCCCAGTACAAGCGCCAGGCTCAATGCTATGGTCGTTTTTTTCCATCGCATGCACAACAGGATAATGGGCGAATACAGCCATTTGAAAAAACGGGAGACAGGGTGCTGACTTTCAGAGCGAACTTTTCCTTTCAACAGCATGACCATCAGCACGGGTACGAGGAACACGACGACAAAAGCGGAGCCTATCATGGCAAATGTTTTCGTCCAAACCAGCGGGGAAAACAATTTGTGCTCCTGCCCGGTGAGGAACAGAATCGGGCTGAATGAAACGAGCGTGATGAGGATGGAACTCACCACTGCGCCGCCAATCAGTTTGGATGATTTTTCAATCCGCGCTTCCCGTTCTTCGTTGGTAAGCAAGTTATTCTGTTTCATTTGCAAGCGATTTCATTGCGTTTTCAACCATTACAATTCCGGCATCCACCAAATCGCCCACTGCCAGGGCAATGCCTGCCAATGACATGATGTTGGATGTGATGCCGAACCAGCCCATCATGATGAAGGAAATGAGCACCGACATAGGGATCGTTATGACCACGATCAGGGTACTTCGCGCGTGCAGCAGGAAAATAAAAAGCACGATGCATACCACGACGATTTCTTCAATAACGGCTTCTTTCAGCGTGGCAATGGTGGCTTCGATCAAATCCGAGCGGTCGTAAGCCGCTTTGAATTTCACGCCCGGCGGGAGGCCTTTCTCCACGTCGTTTAGTTTTTCTTTCAAGCGGTCGATCACATCTTTTGCATTTTCGCCGTAACGCATCACGACGATGCCGCCCACTTTTTCACCTTCTCCGTTTTCTTCGACAATGCCTAACCGGAGCCCCCCGCCCATTTGCACCGCCGCTACGTCGCGTACTTTTATGGGAATAGAGTTGAGGGTTTTGAGCGCGATATTTTCAATTTCCTTGATGTCCCTGATGTAGCCCAATCCCCGAACGATATAACCGATATCCGACTGCTCGAACTTCCTCCCGCCCACATCATTATTGTTCGCTTTTATTTTGTCAGCAACATCCATGATGGTTATGCCGTAATAATTGAGTTTCAGGGGGTCCACCACTACCTGGTATTGCTTTTGGAATCCACCATACGAGGCTACTTCGCTCACCCCTTTCACGGTTTGCAGCGCAAAACGAATGTACCAATCTTGCAAGGCCCGCAACTCGCCCAAATCATATCCGGGCGCATCGAGCGTGTACCAATAGACATGCCCCAAACCTGTTCCATCGGGACCGAGGGAGGGTGTAACGCCTTCGGGAAGCAGCCGTTGCGCAAAATTCAGGCGCTCCAGCACGCGCGTCCGCGCCCAATAAATATCCACCTCATCTTCAAAAACCACGAAGACAAAACTCATCCCGAACATGCTGTTGGCGCGGATGTTTTTTACCTTCGGAATGCCTTGCAGATTACTGACCAGCGGGTAGGTAACCTGGTCTTCCATGATTTGCGGACTCCGTCCCATCCATTCGGTGAAAATGATGACCTGGTTTTCCGACAAATCGGGAATGGCATCCACGGGTGTGTTTTTCACCGCGTAAATGCCATAAGCGATGATAGCCGCGGCAATCAGCAAAACGACGATGCGGTTTTTTAGC
>CALEYM010000543.1 GCA_937926185.1 uncultured Bacteroidota bacterium
TAACCCGAAACCCGCTAACCCGTTTTGAGAAAACTTTAACACTTCATGCAACCCCGCCAAATATTAATTGTCAATTACAGTCAAATCACAAAATGGACGCCACGCAAACGCACCGCGACCTGATCGAACGCTGTAAAAAGGGCCGCCGCGACGCGCAGTTTGAGTTGTACCGCCTGTATTCCCGGGCTATGTACAACACGGCATTGCGTATGGTGCAAAACCCGCATGATGCCGAAGACATACTGCAAAGTACGTTCATCGAGGTGTTTCTGAAACTGGACACCTTCCGCTATGAAAGCAGCATCGGCGCCTGGATCAAGCGCATCACGGTCAACAAATGCATTAACTTCCTGAAAAGTCGCCGCCTGGCTTTTCAGGAGCTGACCCCATTAAACGAACGTTCTGAGGAGCCGGAACCCGAAGTCGAGTCTCCTTTCAGCATCGAGCGGATCAACCGGGCAATCGGTGAATTACCCGACGGTTACCGGATGGTTTTTACGCTGTATGCTATGGAAGGATACGATCACGAAGAAATCGGGGATATTCTCGGCATCACGGAGGCTACGTCCAAATCGCAGTACAGCCGCGCCAAATCAAAATTGCGCGAGTTACTTTCGGCGTAAATGTCCGTTGATAAAGAAAAGACAACGTTTACGAAACTTCAAAGGTTTCGCAAACGTATGCCTAACTACCCCGGCTCGCAGAACAAAATACCCGAGAACTCATTAAAAAAGCGGAGCAATGATGTCCAACAGCAGCAATTTAGAGCAATTCATCCGGCAACAACGGAACGCTTTCGATACGGCCGAACCCAATCCCCTGATCTGGGCCTGTATCGAAAACGCCCTGAACCGGGCAGAAAACGGCGACCGGCTGGAGCAATACCTCCTGATCAACCGGCCACTTTTTGACACCGCGGCCACACCGGATTCCATTTGGGAAAATGTGGAACAGGCATTAAAACAGACGCCGTCCGACCCACTGGAATCTTTCATCAGGGATAACCGCACCGCCTTCGACACCCATACGCCCGACCTGCGCGTTTGGGCGGCGATCGAACAAGCCGTTCCGGCACAATCCGCCAAAATTATCGGCATGCCCTGGCACCGTACCCTCCTCCGGAGCGCAGCGGCCATTGTCCTGTTGGTCACGGGTATCAGCATAGGCGTATGGTATGCCCGCGCCGATATGCCCGGGCAGTCCGGCATGGCCATGAGCGAAGTGTCCACCGAATACGCCGAACTGGAACAATACTACCAGCGCGATATCAGTGCCAAACAGGATAAACTGGCCACGCTGGTTTCCAACCGCGACCAGGACCTGAACGCCGACCTGTTGCAGATGGACAAAGTGATGTCCGAACTCCGGCAAGAACTGGCCAACGTCCCCCCCGGCAACCGGGAAAAGGTCGTACGCGCCATGATTGAGAATTATAAGGCCAAAGCAGCCATATTGGAACGTGTTCTGGGGCACCTGGAACAACAAAAACAACCAGCAACGACAAACAGCGGAAATTATGAAGTCGATAACATTTAAGTTCAGCAGCATGCAGCGATCTGTGCTGCTCTGCCTCGTTTTACTCGCCGGCATTGTGCCTGGCAGAGCGGATGGGCCCGACCGCGAATTTACCAAGACCATCAACCGGGAATTTTCAACAACTGCCAACGGCATGACAGCCCTTTACAACAAATACGGCAAAGTCAATGTGAATACCTGGGCTAATAAATCGGTGAAAATAGACATCACCATCATCGTGAATGCCAACGACCAACGTGACGCCGATAAAACGTTCGAACGGATCAAAGTCAATTTCATTAACACGGCCGGCTACGTGAAAGCTGAAACCGTGGTGAACATGGACAACAAAAACTGGTGGCCCGGCAATTCCTGCCAGGATTTCAAGATCAATTACGAAGTATGGATGCCAGCCGATAATCAACTGGACCTGAAGAATAAATACGGCAATTCGTACGTCGCGGCACTGAACGGCAAACTTATGGCTGAAATCAAATACGGCGACTTACGCACCGAGGCCATCAACAACGACGCCGATGTGTACGTCGGATACGGCAAGGCCACTTTGGCCAGCGTAAAAAACCTGTCCGGCCAGATCAGTTACGGCGGGCTCACTATTGCCTCGGCCAATGACATACAGGTGGACACCAAATACTCTGAATTTAAGGTGGATCGGGCCAACACCGTAAGGGTAACTTCCAAATACGACGATTTTAACCTGGGAGATATTAAAGACCTGCGCGTACAAACCAAGTATGCCAACGTACGGGTGCAAAATGCCGGGGCGGCTTTTTTAACAGCGCAATACACCGACATCAAAATGAGCAATGTATCCCAAACCATGGACGCCGACCTGACGTATGGTAGCCTCCAGGTGGACGCGCTGGCCCGTACTTTTTCGGAAGCCAACGTTGTCGGCAAATACACGGACGTGAAAATGAACGTGGAAAGCGGCGCCGCCTTCCGCTTCGACGCCGAGGGCAACCACACCGACCTGAGATATCCTTCAGGCGCCACCATTCGCCGGAAAGATGAAAAATCCGGCGGCTACTCCGCCGTACAAGGCTTTGTCGGCGACGCCAACGCCCCGCGCATGGTGAAGGCACGGTTGAATTACGGCGATTTTGTACTTAAATAAAGAGGTTACTGGTTAGAAGGTTAGAGGGTTTCTGGTTGCGTTAACCAGAAACCCTCTAACCTTCTAACCCCTTTATTTGTAAGCTTCCAGCCCCGTAACATCGTGACCGGTAATGAGCAGGTGGATGTCGTGCGTACCTTCGTAGGTGAGTACGGTCTCCAGATTCATCATGTGACGCATGACGGGATACTCATTGGTGATACCCATGCCGCCGTGAATCTGGCGGGCTTCGCGGGCCACTTCAAGCGCCATCATCACGTTATTTCTTTTGGCCATCGACACCTGGGCGGGCGTCATGGCGCCGGTGTTGGCCAGGGTACCCAGCCGCCAGGTAAGCAACTGCGCTTTGGTGATCTCTGTGATCATTTCGGCCAGTTTCTTTTGCGTCAGCTGAAAAGCGCCGATGGGTTTGCCAAACTGAATACGCTCTTTAGAATACCGAAGCGCGGAATCATAACAATCGAGCGCGGCGCCAATGGCGCCCCAGGCGATACCGAAACGGGCTTTGGTGAGGCAGCTCAGCGGGCCACGCATGCCGACTACGCCGGGCAACACGTTTTTCTTCGGCACACGCACGTCTTCGAACACCAACTCGCCGGTAATGCTGGCACGCAGCGACCATTTACCGTGTATTTCCGGGGCGGAAAAACCTTTCATACCTTTTTCTACGATCATACCGAGTACTTTGCCGTCTTCCCGTTTGGCCCATACCACGGCGATATCGGCCACCGGAGAGTTGGTGATCCACATTTTGGCGCCGTTGAGAATGTAAGCATCGCCGTCGTCTTTCACGTTGCTGACCATGCCGCTGGGGTTGGAGCCGTGGTCCGGTTCAGTGAGGCCGAAGCAGCCGATAAATTCGCCTTTGGCCAGTTTGGGCAGGTAATGGCGCCGTTGTTCTTCGGAGCCGAATTTATAAATCGGGTACATCACCAGCGAGCCCTGCACGGAGGCCATGGAGCGCACGCCGGAGTCGCCGCGTTCCAGTTCCTGCATGATCACGCCGTAGGCGATCTCGTCCATGCCGCCGCAGCCGTATTCAGCCGGCAGCGAGGGCCCGAAAGCGCCGATCTCGGCCAGGCCCTTGAACAGGTGGGTAGGGCATTCAGCGCGGTTGGCGTAATCTTCGATGATAGGGCTTACTTCGGCTTTTACCCAGTCGCGCACGGCTTCGCGGGCGAGCAGGTGTTCGGGGGAAAGAAGTTCGTCCACGCCGTAATAGTCGTGGTGCTGGTAGCGGTCTTCACGGGCCGTACGAAGTTTATGCGTGGTGGCAGAGCCGTTGGGTTGCATATTTTTCCCTGAATTTTGGTTAGGAAATTTTTGTGCAAAGGTAGGTGAAATTTACCACTCCCAGCCTTCCATGCCTTCCAGCGGTTTCGGTTTTACGGTTCGTTTGGTTTCTGCCCGTTGTTTTTGCCGCTCGATCACGAGGCGGGCCAGGCCATAGTTGGCGGGTTCAGGCGCATCGGGACGCATAACCGGGTGAATTTTTTTCTCCGGCACGTCGAGCCGGTACAGTAGGCTCATCAGATATTCGGGTTGTTTTTCGAGTAACTCAGCGATGCGTTCGGCAACCAGCTTCAATAGTTCCGCCTCGGTGGCCGGCGGAGGTGTGCTCTCCAGATCGAACGGCCCGCGGATAAGTGCGGTTGTTTGTTGTAGAATATCGTCGGTCATGGCCTTACAAAAGTAAGATGCCGCGAAACAGGTGTGCTATTTATCCGACATTTTTACAAAAAAACAATAAGTGCCCGGCCTGAACGGTTATATCCGGCATGAAGTTTCGGGTATGCAACCTGTAGATGACAATGAGGTTGAAATACCCCTGATTTATTCCGCTTTACTTCCCGCCGCCGTATTACGCCCTTTTTGCACAGACCTTTATTTCACCCAAAGTTTAAAACGTTATGAAACAATCGTTACCCGTTGCCGTTAGGTCCGTTTTCGTATTTATCCTGCTTTTCAGCGGCGCGTTGAAAGCCCAGCAAAACCCTGTCATTACGCTGCAATCGACGGGCGTGCGGATGCCGCTCGACGTACAGGCCGGTAAAACAAAAATTCGGGCATGCGGGCTTAAACCCGGCATGACGTACAAAGCCACCGCTTCAAAAGTTATCCCCGATCAACCCGCGAAATTCGAATTATCGCCTGCCGGTTCGATGCAACCCGTAGCTACGCAGGGCTTGCAACAAAAAAACAAATTGCGTTTCACGGCATCTGCCGAATGTGAAGAACTGATACTGGAAGCCGGCACTACCCAACATTCCACCGCGTTGCCGTTGTTTCTGACGGTATATTGTGAGAACTGCCCGAAAAAAGATCGCTCCGCTGAAAAAGAACCGGCACAAGCCGAGCAGGTCAATCTTTCCGTCATGCCCGCCATACCGGCAGAAAGCCTGATACGCAATACCCTGATTGGCGGCAACTGCTTCGAAGTAACGAATATTACCTCTTCCGGGCCGGACAGCGCATTCGGCACGTTTAACAATGGAAGTTCCACAATCGGCATTCAGAACGGGCTGGTGATGTGTACCGGCAACGTAAGCATGCTGCCCGGCCCCAACGACGAGGTGTCGGAGTCCGGCAACTACGACGGTAATTTTGGCAGCAACGCAATCCAGGACCCCGATCTGGCCACCCTGACGCCGTTTGAACAATACGATGTGGTCAAACTGGAGTTCGATTTTACGCCAACGGCCAATAAGGTTCAATTTGAATACGTATTCGGCTCCGAGGAGTATTGCGAGTACGTGCAGGCGTTCTTTTTTAATGACGCTTTCGGATTCTTTATCAGCGGACCGGGCATCAACGGTACGCAGAACCTGGCGCTGCTCCCAAATTCCAATACGCCGGTTTCGGTCAATAATGTCAACTTTATCAACAATACCCAATACTATGTGAACAATAGCCAGACGTTGTTCGATTTGGTCTGCCTGTTTGAAGGCGCCGCCAATTTGCAGGATATTCAGTTGGATGGGTGGACGACTCCGCTGACGGCCACCGTCGACGTGATCCCCTGCGAAACCTATCATATTAAATTGGTGCTGGCGGATATTACCGACGAGTTAGTGGCTTCTGCCGTTTTCCTGCGCGCCAACTCATTCGATGCGGGCGGTACCGCCAGGGCCGAAGCCGTGTATGCTGCCGGCCAGGCAAACGCCTTTGAAGATTGTCCCACTTCATACATCCGTTTTTCGCGCGACAGCAGCGATATAAGCCTGCCTCTCGAAGTCAATTTTACTGTTTCAGGCAGCGCAGTACCAGGCACTGATTATGCCCCGTTAAACAGCCCGGTGGTCATTCCGGCAGGCCAGCAGGAAGTGCTGATACCCGTTGTGATATTCGAGGATAACACGCCGGAAACCCAGGAAAGTATTATAGTTTCCATTGACAATGCCTGCTCCTGCGAGCAGGCAGAGGTCGAATTCCTGATCCAGGACAAGCCGCCTGTAATTCTTCAGTTACCGGTTGAAGAGCAATCGCTTTGCGAAGGGCAGAGCCTGCTTTTTACCGCACAGGCCGGCGGTGGCGTTCCGCCGTTCAGCTATCTGTGGAACACCGGGGACAGCACCGCCGCTGTTTTGCTGACTACCGAAGGGTTCTATGTCGTTTCGGCAACGGATTTCTGCGGCAGTACGGGTACCGACTCCGTTTTTGCCAGGTTTACCACACTGCCCGTACTCAACGACACCATCCTGTTTTGTCCGGGCGATTCGGTGAACATTGGCGGAACAACCTACTCCGGGCCCGGCATTGTGCTGGATACTTTACCGGGCGCCAATGGCAGTTGCGACACGCTGCTGACTTATGTTTTGGAATTATTGCCGCGCATCATCCTGACAGACAGCATTCAGTTTTGTCTGGGCGATTCGGTAAACATCGGTGGTATTGTATACAGCAGCCCCGGAACAGTCATCGATACCTTGCCGGCATCGGGAGCCGGTTGCGATACCATCATCAATTACATTCTGCTGGTACTGGAGCCGCCGACCCAGGCTGAAACGGTTCGTTTTTGCCCTGGGAGTTCGGTTACTATTGGCGGTAATGTTTATACGGGGCCGGGTATTATCACGGATACCTTGCCTTCCGCTAACGGCGCCTGCGACACCATTGCGACTTATGTTCTTGAGCTGCTCCCCTACCCGACCGCTTCTGAGATCATTTCGCTTTGCCCGGGCGAAACAGTGAATATTAATGGCTCGTTTTATACTGCCCCGGGAACAGCTACCGATACATTGCCCGGCGCCAACGGCAGTTGCGACACGATTATTACCTACACCCTTGAATTACTGCCCCACCCTGTACGCGCTGAAACGATTGCATTTTGCCCGGGCGAGTCGATTGTCATCGGCGGCAATTCGTACAACCAGCCGGGCATCGTCATCGACACCCTGTCGGCGAGCGTGGGCTGCGACACCATAGTTACTTACACACTGGAGTTTTTGACGCCCGCGCCATCCAATGTCAGTATTGTTTGCCCCAACAATATCGAAATCACTGCCAGCGGGCCTGCCGCGGTAAACTTCACACCCCCTGTGGCAGACAGCGATTGTATTTGCCCCGGCGTTGCGGTTCAATTGACCGGCGGCCTGCCCTCGGGGAGTGTCTTCCCGACCGGCGCCACAACAGTTTGTTACCTCGCCGCCGACAGTTGCGGCAACACAGCCACCTGCTGTTTTACCGTGACGCTATCTGAAACGAAAGCCTGCGATGTGAAAACCATCGGATGCATCAGGTACGAGTTACTGAGTATTACACAGGACCCTGAACAACATACCACTTACCGGATTCGCGTTACGAACAACTGTAACAACGAATTAATTTACGCGGCTTTTGAATTGCCCGGCGGTATTGTAGCGACAGATCCGGCGCATAACTCCATCTACACATCGCCCGGCGGACAGGCATACAACGTGCGAAACCCGAATTACTCGCCTTTCTATTCCATCCGGTATTTTTCTGCCGGTACGGGTATTTCCGGCGGCGCATCGGATATCTTCGAATATACCCTGCCGCCGCGGTCGTTCCCGAATTACATCCACGTTATCGCCAAGGTGGCCACACAAACTTATTACGAGGCTTACCTGAATACCTTCTACTGCCCGGTGGGGAAAACGCCTTCACAAAACCGGGGCACTGCCCTGGCGGAAACATCTTCCGGCTTGCATATTTTCCCCAATCCAGCTCGGGAAACTCTTTTCGCAGACTTGTCGGACTGGCAGGACAAGGCCGTAACGATCCGGGTGTTCGACAGCCGGGGCGCACTGGTACTGCGGTATAATACCATTGTAGCCGATGGTTTGCAGGAAGTTCAATTACCGGAAGGATTATCCGAGGGTCTGTATTTCCTGGAAATGCGTCCGGAAAATGGAGAAAGACAGGTGGCGCGGTTCGTGGTGCAGCAAAAGTAGATTTAACAAGCTGCGGGTTTAAGGGGTTCGGATACCCTTGGATTTTCCAAGTAAGGAAGCCAAGGGCACTTGAACCCGTTAAACCCGCAACCCGTTAAACCCGTTCAACCCAATACTTCCATCACCGTCCGGAAAGCGGCGTATTTCCCTTCATAACGCGCCGCGTGTTGTCGCTGGAGTTCGGGCGCAAATTCGTCCATATAGCGCCGCAGTCGTGCCATATCTTCAACCAGATACTGGATGGTAAAGATTTCCGCGTCCTCGTGTTCATGGCCCAGCAGGCGGCACAGCCGGAAAGACAAAAACATGCCCGTCGACATAACGTCGGGGATATGCGTTTCGCGCATCCATTGCAGCCACTCTTCATGCATCTGCCGGTCGATGGTAATGGTCACGTTGTAAAGCAACATATTTGCTCATTTTGGCCTTTTGGCCAAATACCTGTCCTGCAAAAGTGCCAAAAGCGCCGGTGTTTTCAACTTTTCCCAAAAAAATAATTTAATCTTGTACCCCGTTCAAACATGCCGGCATCATGGTGCCGAAAAACATATACCCGGATATGAACACTACACTACGCCTCCTGCTGACCTTGCTGATAAGCCTGCCGGTTCCCCTCGCCCTGTGGGCCACCCATAACCGGGCCGGTGAAATTCGCGTCGAACAAATCGGCCCGCTGCGGGTCAGGGCTACCATCATCACCTGGACGCGCACCCAAAGCGTCAGCGCCGACCGCGATACGCTGACGATCGACTGGGGCGATGGCAAGCGTGATCAGGTGGTGCGCAGCAACGGCAATGGCAACGGGGTTATTCTGAACGACCAGGTCAAATACAACGAGTACGTTTCGGAACATACTTACGCCGGCCCCGCGACCTACCGCATCTCGATGACCGACCCTAACCGGAATGCAGGGATCATCAACGTAAATCCGCCACAGTCGGAAAATGTGCCGTTTCACATCGAAACGATCTATACATTCCAGGATCCGCAGTTTGGCGGCACCAATTCCACGCCTAAACTCTACCAGCCCCCCATCGACCAGGCTTGCGTGGGCAAACCCTTCAAACACAATCCCAATGCCGACGACCCGGAAGGCGACAGCCTTTCGTATCGCCTGATCGTGCCGCTTCAGGCATTAGGGACGCCGGTGCCCAATTACAGTTTTCCGAACCAGATTGGTCCGGGTACCAACAACACGCTAAGTCTGAATGAACGTACAGGGGAAATTATATGGGACTCACCACAAATTAAGGGCGAATACAACCTGGCGTTTATCATCGTTTCCTGGCGAGGCGGCGTACCCATCGACACCACGATCCGCGATATGCAGATATTCGTGGAAACCTGCAACAACAACCCGCCGAACGTGGAGTCGCTGGAAAAAATATGCGTGGTGGCCGGCCAGGTTGTCGAATTTGAAGTAACGGCTACCGATCCGGATTCTGCCAACCTGGTGGAACTGACCGCCCTGGGCGGCCCGCTGGAAAGCCAATACAGCAAGGCCACTTTTACTGCCCCGGCCGGTTATGTTCTTCCCCCGGTCAACGGTACTTTCCGCTGGCAAACCGCCTGCGAACACATTTCCAACCAGCCCTATTCGGTGGTGTTTAAAGCCGTGGATTCCCTGAACAAAAACATGCCCAAACTGGCTGACCTGAAAACGGTGTCTATAAAAGTGGTAGGCCCTCCACCGGAAGACGTCCAAATAAAAGCGCAACTGGGGGTGGTGGAAGTTTCCTGGGGAAAACCCTATTTCTGTGAAAACGCCGCGGAAAACTATTTCTATGGTTTTTCCGTCTGGCGCCGCGAAGGCAGCAACCCTTTCCCGATCGACACCTGCACACCGGGTCTGAAAGGCAAGGGGTACATCGAAATCACTTTTGTGACCAAACAGGAAAAAGACGGACGGTATTATTTCCAGGATTTGAACGTGGAACGCGGACGCACCTATTGCTACCGTGTTTTGGCAAAATTTGCAAGGATTTCTTCCGGCGGTTACCCCTACAACCTGGTGGAAAGCCTGGCTTCTGAAGAAGTTTGCGTACAACTCCCGCGCGACCTGCCGCTGATCACCAACGTTTCGGTATTGCAAACCGACCCCGCCAGTGGCCGGATGGAAGTATGCTGGTCAAAACCGGTAGCCGGCGATCTCGACACCATCCTGAACCATGGCCCCTACCGTTACCAACTGCTGCGCGCACCCGGCCTGAGCGGCGGCGCCTTCCAGGAAATACCGGGCGCCTCTTTTATCGCGGATCATTTTTGGGAGGCCAACGACACCTGTTTTACCGATCTGAACCTCAACACATCGGGACAGCCCTATCAGTACAAGGTCGACTTTTACGTCAGGGGGGAGAACGTACCCCTGGGTAGTACCAATCCGGCCTCGTCCGTTTTCCTGACCGTCAATTCTACCGACAATACCAACCTGCTGTCCTGGCAGGAAAACGTGCCCTGGGACAATTATGAATACACCGTTTACCGAAAAAATAATGCCACCGGCGTCTTCGACCCCGTCGGCACATCCAGCACCCATGCGTATGCGGACCGGGGGCTGGTCAACGGACAGGAATACTGCTACTATGTGCGCAGCACGGGTACATACAGTATTGGCGGCGTTATCGATCCCATCCTGAATAACTCCCAGGAAGCTTGCGGCGTTCCGCTGGATACGATCCCGCCCTGCGTACCCGTCCTTCATGTGCAAAACATCTGTAATGGTGGCGGCGGCACGGAGCCTGACCCGCCGTATGAAAACAGCCTGGGCTGGAGCAATCCGAATATTGCCTGTCCGGGCATTACCGACGATGTGGTGCAATATAAAATATGGTTTGCCTCCAGAGAAGGCGAACCATTGGATTTACTGGAAGTGATCGACGGCGCCAACGATACCTTATTGGTACATACCCTGCCCGACGGATTGGCGGGTTGCTACGCCGTTTCAGCCGTGGATTCCGTCGGCAACGAAAGCGCTCAAAGCGCCGTACAGTGCGTCGACAACTGCCCGGAATATAATCTGCCCAACGCGTTTACGCCTAATGGCGACGGTCACAACGACACTTATACGCCCTTCCCCTTCTGGCGTTTTATCGATCGCATCGATATGCAGATTTTCAACAGCTGGGGCAACCTGGTCTTCCGAACCACCGACCCCGCCATCAACTGGAGCGGCGTCAACCTCAATGGAGAAGCATTGGCGGAGGGAACCTATTTCTACGTCTGCAAGGTGTATGAAAGCCGCGTGGAGGGCGTCGTCCTGCGTCCGGATGTGCTAAGCGGATTTATCGAACTGGTGCGAGGCGGGCGGTAGTAGACGGTGGGCAGTTTGCAGTGGGCCTACTGCAAACTGCCTACTGTTCTAAAACACCACCGCTCCCCCGAACCGGAAATTCACTGCCGGCGAACCATAAGGCGCCGCGGCGTTGAGGGCATTATCCGACAAAATAAATAATTGCACCGGCCCGGGTTTCAGGATCAGGTTGAAACCCAGGTTGGCAGCAGACTGGTCGTTCACACTGTACATGGCGCCCAGCGACAACCATTTCAGCGGAGACCATTGGGCATTGACGCCCACCGAGGTGGCACTGCGCCGTTCGCTGTATTGATGATGCACCACTGCGCCCACCGACCAGCGTTGCGTCAGTTTCAGGGTACCGCCGACGTAGATGCGGGTGGGTAGTTCGGAACTGAATTCCGCGGCTGATTTTTGAAACTGCAGTACGTCGTTCAGCGAATCGAGCGCCGCGGTGAAATCAAGGCTGTCGGTGGTGCCGTTAATAATATCGGTACCGGGAATTTCGACGCCGTTGTATTCAAATGTGCCCTTACTTTGGAAGTAATTCGAATTTTTTTTCCATTTAATGCTACCCCCCAAATCGAGCACGCTGGCGGCAAGCGTCAGGTTCCGGCCGACATTCAGTTGCGCGCCCAGGTCGAATGCCCAGCCTGTGTTGGCTGAAAAGCCGTTTTTAAACTGGTTTTGCACCAGCTCGAAACCCAGGCCGGAAGTATCGATGGCCGAAATAGTGCGGGAAGAATAAAAGGCATAGTCCGACTGGAGGGACAACTGGTAAATGTCGGGATCGGTATAAACGCCCAGGTAATTTCGGTTTTCGTCGGTTTGCAGGGCGCTGATGCCCGACAGGAACTTGGCGCGGCCGCCAAAGGTCAGCGCCTTGTTAAAACGGTGCGCCAGGCCGAAACTCAGTTCATGCCACTCGAATGTATTTGTGGCAAATCCCACTTCGAGCGTTTGGCCGATATACGGCGCATTGCCGTACCAGAACAGTTCGGCCAGCGATTTGGGATAATCCACCGTGGCATTGATCCGTGTGGCAAAACCGGCTTGCAGAAAAACATCGCCCGGCAAACGAACGCCCAATGACAGCAACTCGAACCGCTGGTCGTAAAAGATTTCGTTATCCGGCTCCAGTTTGCCGATGGCCTGGCTGGGATCAATCACCGTACGGCCGCCTTCTTCGCGAAACAGGTCGTTGTAGGTGATGTCGCCCGAGTGTGCGGCATCAAGTCCGAAAGATGGCAGACCAATAGCAATCTTTTTATCCGGAAAAACGAATGCAGGGTTGGCAGCCGTGGCGTGCCAGAGTTGGGATTGCTGGTGGAGCATGAGTTCCTGCTGGGCACACAGGATATTTGCCGCGGCCATTATAGCCAGGGCTGTTATGAAGAAACGATTGGACATTTTATGCATAATTGTTTGACGGGAAGGCAGGTGAACTAAAAAATCTTCGTCTTCACCTTCAGCCCCATTTTGATCGTGGCCTGCTGTGTGGCCAGCAGTTTCACCGGTACCAGGCCGCCATTGGCTGTTGTGAAATAGGTTTGCAAAAAGATTTTTTTAGCCTTCCTCACCCGGTCGAAACGCTCGATATCCATCTGCACGAAAGTTTCCGTGCGTTTGGAGCCGGTGGCATTTCCGTTGGCGTCTACGGGAGCGGCATCCATGATAAACTGGGGCTCGCCGCGAAACAGCGAATCGACAGCCACGCCGTTTTCATCCTGAAAATACAACTGCAAGGCCGAGGATATGGGCGTGGTGTTTTCAGTAACCAGCTTAAACTCCACCTCTTCAATCTTGGTCGTGTCGATGTCGGTGTAATCGCCGAAATTGAGATCGAGCGTTTGTTCGGCCCCGAAATCCTGCGCCGAGCCTTCCAGCACCAGTTCCACGTTCATGCTCAGGGCAATAGTGCTTTCGTTTGTCAAAAAACCGGTGATGGTGGGATCGCGTTTGGCATTGGAAATACCGGCCACCTCGTAGATCAGCCGCACCGGCTGCGCGTTAAAAATGTCGGCTATGTTGGAATTCGTGCCGTCGAGCACAATATGCGTGTATTTTGTTTGCCCTACTTCGCCGGCCGCCCAGGAGGGGTATTCAAAATCAATACTGTCGCCGTTGAACACCGTGCTTTCGAGTTTGTATTCATTGCCGTCTTTACCGAGAAAACTCAGGTATTTCACCACGCCGCGCGTGGGGAAACCCCAGGAATTGGACACCGTCATGGTCACCTTCGGGTCTTTCACTTTTACATTGCCTTTCAGGCTCGTCTGGTTGATGTCGATGTCGATCGTATCGCGGGTGAGCGGGTATTCGGAAAAGCCCCAGTAGCCTTCCACGTACGACAGGGTGAATTTTTGCAGCGACAGCCCCACGGCAGGAAAGCCGGGGAACGGTTCCGGCAGCTTTACCCGGTCGCCATTCGGCAAATAGGCTTCGTACCGGAATTGCAGCGTGTTGCTGTCGGACAGCAGGTTATGTCCGTCCAGGTACAGCACCGGCGAAAAAATATTGGTATCGGCCGGTACAGTAAACGGCCATTTGAACACCTGCCCGTTTTTCGACATCTGCGGGATGGAAAATATGCCGGTAATGGGTTCCTGCAATTTGTTGATGATAATCACAGTCAGTTCTCCGGTCAGCACATCGGCCCGCTTGATATACACTGAGTCGGGTACGGTAAGGGGATATTTATAAATGGTATCCGGAATTGGAATAGGCGGCGCGTTGGGCGGAAACTCAAAAAACGCGAAAATATCCGTCGCCGGTTTTTCCGCTACGTCGCCGCTGTAATACAGCGTCATCGTATTGTCCGGATTCACCACGATGGTATCGCCGCTCAGCGTGTCATTCAATACCTTGAACATCAGGTCTTTGAGCGTCAAAGTGGTGTTCATCAGCGGAAAAGCGTATTCGGCCGAGTGCCCGGCAATGTCCGCTTCGTCCAGACCGACTTTTTTACACGCGGAAAAAACGCCCAGCAGCGCCATGGCCGGAAATAAAAAGATTAATCCTTTTGTAAATCGCATTGGGAGAAAAGGTTAGAAGGTTAGAAGGTTTGAAGGTTTGAAGGTTTCTGGTTAAAGGGTTACCGGTTGCGCCAAACCTTGGCTAACCCTCTAACCAGAAACCTTCAAACCCTCTAACCTTCTAACCATTTTTAAAAACTAAACCCGACCGAAACCTGGATGACCACGTTCCGGTCTTTGTCGTCGCGAAGCAGCAGGGAATTATCAGCGCCGGTACGGGCTTTCGACAAGTCGGCGTTGTTATTGGTGATGTCGGCCAGGCCGTATTGCATGCGGACGCTGGCGAACAGGGAGCGGCTGAGATAATACGATACACCCACAATCAGACCGTAATCCAGTGAATTGTACAAACGCCCTTTGTCGTCGGGATAATCGTAATATGCGCCGAGGGTTTTAGGCAGTTCCAGGGTTTGCGCGTCTACTTTGGCCACCACCGTTTCGCCGCCTTCGCCCAATCCGGGGTCATCTTTGCGGTAGTTATAGTCCAGGTTGAATTCCAGATCACTGATACTGTTTTGCAAAGGTATGGTTTTGCCGCCCCTGTAGGAAAGCGAACCGTCGCCCACTGACTGTACCATCAGCCCGGCATAACCACCGGCCGACAATTCCAGGTCCTTCCAGCGGCCATACACCAGGACAGGCAGATCGAGGTAGGCGTTGTTCACATTGATCAGGTAACGTGAAGTTCCGGTGCTGTTCGTCAGTCCGCCGTCATACCGGAAAATACGGAACGACTCGCCGTCGAAGGTGTATTTGGCGCCTTTTTTCGTGTACAGCAACTCGCCCCGCACACCAAGATAATCAGTGAACGGATAACTCAGCGACAACCCGATATGGAAACCGGTGATCGATTTCCAGGTTTCCAGGTCGGCGCCGGCGCTGTTCACTTCAGGCGGGCCGTCCATACGGGCAAAGTTTAAACCGGTTTTAAAACCGTAACGCAATTGGGCGGAGAGAGAAACGGCAGCGAGACATAACAGGGCAATGCTGCCAGAACGGATCAGGTAGTTTTTGCGAATAAAAAATGGCATCATTTGAAAGGATCGTTTTTTTGGACTGTCCCTAAACGAAAGATAGCGGGCAAAAGTACATTTTTCTACAACAACCCGAGCACCCTGCGCGACGTAACGCCAAAAGACGCTACTTTTGTGCCATGAAAGACTGGCCACTCTGGGAAGTATTTATCCGCTCGAAACAAGGGCTTAGCCATAAACACGTGGGCAGCTTGCACGCCGCCGACGCTCAAATGGCCATCGAAAACGCCCGCGACGTTTATTGCCGCCGCAACGAAGGCGTCAGCATCTGGGTCGTGGAGTCCAAATACATGCACGCCTCCACCGAAGACGCCGAAGCGTTTTTCGACCCCGCCAATGATAAAATTTACCGGCACCCCACATTTTACGACCTGCCGGATGAAGTGAAACATATGTAGAGGTTGGCGGGTTGGCGGGTTGCGGGTTCTGATACCCTAGACTTCCCTAATTCAGGATGCTAAGGGTATACAAACCCGCAACCTGCCAACCCGCAACCCGCCAACCCGTAACCCGCCAACCTCTTTTATGAACACGCATCTCGACTACGTACTCCGTCTCGGCGACAGCGCACTTATCCTCGCCCAACGTCTCGGCGAATGGTGCGGCCATGGCCCTGTGTTGGAGCAGGATATCGCCCTCACCAATATCTCCCTCGACTTGCTGGGCCAGGCCCGCATGCTGCTCACTTATGCCGGCGAACTGGAAGGCCGCGACCGCTCGGAGGATGACCTGGCCTACTTCCGCGACGCCCACGAATTCCGAAATGTGCTGCTCGTGGAACAACCCAATACAGACTGGGCCTATACCATGGCCCGCCAGTTCTTTTTCGACGTCTATAATTTCTACAACTACCAGGCCCTGCTCAACAGCAGCGATGAACGCCTGGCCGCTATCGCGGAAAAATCGCTCAAGGAAGTCACCTACCACCTCCGCTTCTCCGGCGAATGGATCGTCCGCCTTGGCGACGGCACCGGCATCAGCCGTCAAAAAATACAGACCGCCATCGACGATCTCTGGATGTTCACCGGCGAACTGAACACCCCCAACGCCACCGACCTGGCAATGGCCGTGGCCGGCATCGCGCCGGATCTGTCCCAAATCAAACCGCTGTGGGATGCCAAAGTAAAAGCCGTGTTGCAGGAAGCCACTCTGCAGATACCAGAGGCCAACTGGATGCAAAGCGGCGGCAAAGACGGACGGCATACCGAATACCTCGGCTTTATCCTGGCTGAAATGCAGCATCTGCAGCGGACGTATCCGGGGTTGGAATGGTGATGTAAAATGTGGTCAATGTGGTCAATGGGGTCAATGTGGTCAATGGGGTCAATTAATTGATCTCATTGACCACATTGACCACATTTAAACTACATTGACCACATTTAAACCACCCCTGCTTCCAAAAAGGTCAGCGTCCGCCCATCTGCGTCCATTTCTGCTTTCACGTTGTACGGGAACGTCGCCTGATGCGGCACATGCCCGAAAGGCAGCCCGTAAAAAACCGGGATACCCAGACCGCCCAGGCGGTCGCGCAGGGTTTCGGGAAGGGTAAGCGAAAGTTCGGGATTCTTGGCAGCACAGTCCGCGAAAACACCCAGCACGATGCCGGCGGCGTATTTTAGATCGGTGGCTTGCAACAATTGGGTCAGCAGACGGTCGACGCGGTAAGGCTGCTCACCCACTTCTTCGATAAAAACAATTTTCCGGCGAAAAGCCGGCTCGAAGGGCGTACCCGCCAGGGCGGCCAGCAGCGACAGGTTGCCGCCCGTAAGCGGGCCCGAAACCCGGCCCGGCGCAATGGTAAAGGGCCGGTATTCTTCACCCGGCAATATTTCCTGTTCGCCTGGCGCGGCGATGAGGTATGGCGCAGCGGGTTCCATGAGTACGGACTTGAAGTGGGTCAGGGTGTTTTCCGGAAAGTCGGAAGCGGCCACGGGACCGTGAAAAGTGGTGAGGCCGGTTTTTTGCCCGATAGCCAGGTGCAGTGCCGTCACGTCGCTGTAACCGATGAAGAGTTTCGGATTTGCTTTGATCAAAGAATAATCTATATGCGGCAGCAGGCGGGTAATACCGTATCCACCGCGCACACACCAAACGGCTTCCACATCCGGATCGGCAAAAGCGCGGTGCAGGTCGGCCAGCCGGGCCTCGTCGGGGCCGGCCAGGTAGCCATGCCGCGCGCGCAGGGAAGCGCCCTCCTTCACCCGGAAACCCAGAGCTGCCAGGTTGGACAACGCCTTTTCCAGTTTTTCATCCGATACAGGGCTGGCCGGGGCAATCAGCGCCACCGCGGCGCCCGGCCGCAGGCGAGCCGGTTTATGCCAGGCACGTAAATCCGGAGCATTTCCTTCGTTCATAGACATGGCCGGCATGGAAGCCAGCAGGCCCATTCCGGTTTTTTGTAAAAAATGACGGCGGCGCATTTACAATTTAATAAAAATTTTCTTGCGGTAAAGCGGCAGGCAAATAGCCCAACACAACAGCATATACACCAGCGCAAACAGGAACGAACTGAACTCCGCCCCTTCTATGGGTACAAAAAACGTCCGGTAGATCCATTGCTGCAGGCTGATTGGTTCGCCATTGGCGCCGGCCCATTTAATGGCATGCCACAACATGATCAGTGCCTCTGACAACACATAAGCAAACAGAGCATTGGAACCGAATACCAGGAAAAACCCGGTACCCCGGCGCCAGCCCTTAATATCGAACAACCAGACACTGGCTGCCAGCAGAATGATCGAAAGCCCGCCGGCATAGAGGACATACGAACTGGTCCACAATTTTTTATTAATAGGGAAAACCATATCCCAGAGCAAGCCGGCGAAACCGCAGACGAGTCCAAAAATGAGCAAATCGCGCACCAGCCGGTCTTTTTGTTCGGAGCGTTCGCCCAACAACGTACCGCAAAACCATCCGAGCAATACGGTAACCACCGAAGGGATGGTGCTCAGTACACCTTCCGGGTCGAAGGCGATACGTTCGCCGTGGTACAGGTGGGCGTCGGTAAACAGCCAGCGATCGAACAACAGCACGGCGTTAAAGTCCAGGGAATATGGATCGGCGCCTGGCACGCCGAAGAGATACAGCAGCGCCCAGTAGATCAGTAAAAATGCGGCCGACAATCCGATCAGCATACGGCGGTCGAAATTAAGTACCAGCACGGAGGCAATACCGTATCCCAACGCCAGCCTTTGCGGTACGCCCATAATGCGCCAGGTATCCCAGTTTTTCCACAAAAAGGGGAAATTGTTCAGGATCAGGCCGATCAAAAACAACAGTACGGTACGCCGAAGTATTTTTTTACCCAGTTCCGGCGACCATTGCCGGTTGTATTTGCCGAAGGCAAACCACATAGAAACGCCGATAATGAACATAAACGACGGGAACACCAGATCGGTGGGGGTGCAACCATGCCAGTCCGCATGGCGTAAAGGCGGGTAGATATACTCCCAGGTGCCGGCGGTGTTGACGATGATCATAAAAGCGACCGTGAGGCCGCGGTAGAAATCAACGGCGAGGTAACGCATGCGACTTACGAATTACGACTTTAGACTTACGACTTGCGGGTCATGCAGGGTTCCGAAGTAAACGGGTGCGCCGTTTTCAGGCCTGCCAAATGTAGTTTTTTTGTGGATGACAGAAACTTTTCTTTTTCATGGCAGTTATACCCCGGTTCAATGCCGCGTTACTACCTTTGTTTCCGGGCACCCTCGCCAGTAGTAAGTCAAAAGTAGTAAGTCAAAAGTCGTTATGCTTTTCGCCATCGGCACCAAAGTTCGTTTCCGATACACGGGAGAAAGCGGCGTCATCACGGCGCAGCTCGACGACGGCATGCTGCTGGTGCGGCTGAACAACGACCCCGATCTGGAAATCCCGGCATTCGAGGAAGACCTCATGCGCGATACGGACGCCGAACCGGTACTGCCCGGGGCAAAATTTATCGCCGGCAAGCAGGAGCCCAAGCCCGCTCCCCCACCCCGGCGGGAGATCAAAGGCCAGTACCTTATCCTGAAGCCCAAAGGCGTACAACTCGCTTTCGAGCCGATGCCTGGTCGCGATGGCAACGTCTCGCGTTACAAGGCCTGGCTGATCAACGACACGCCCACCGAGTTCCTGTTCGAACTGGAGCTGTTCACCACGAAAGAAACGATTCTGGAAGAAGAGGGAAAATTGCCGGCCACAACCGCCCTGGAATTGGGCGATTTGTTATACGACGACCTGAGCGACTTGCCGGAAGTAGAGGCGGCCATCCGGCGTATCACCACGGCGGGGCCGGAAGCGCCGCTCGACCGCAGACTGAGAATCCGCCCCAAACAATTTTTCAACAGCCTGAATACAGCCCCCGTCCTGAACGTGCCGGCGTATCATTTTTTATTGTTCGATTCTTTTGAGCAACCCGAAAACAAGCAACCGGATGCCGACCTGCGCGATTATACCCGGCAAAACCTGCGCGAACGCCGGAACCTCCGGGAGCCGGACAACGGCTGGTTCAAGCCTTTCGATGTGGCCGAGTTCGCTCACTTCGAACCCGAAATCGACTTGCATATTGAAAACCTGGTGAATGGATACGCTAAAATTGACCCCGGCGAGATCCTCCGTATCCAGATGCGGCATTTTGAAGGTTTTTTGGAAAAGGCCATCCGACTGGGCGTACCGCGGGTGTTTATCATTCATGGTGTGGGCGAGGGAAAACTTCGCGATGCTATCGCTGCCCGGCTACGAACACATCCGGCTGTCGCCAAATTTAAGAATGAATACCACGCCAAGTATGGGTATGGAGCGACGGAGGTGGTGTTTAGATAGTTTAGAGGGTTTAGAGGGGGTTTAGAGAGGGTTTAGAGGGTTTAGAAAGTTTAGGGGGTTTAGGAACAGCACTGTTCCTAAACCCCCTAAACTTTCTAAACCCTCTAAACCCCCTCTAAACCCTCTAAACCCACATTAATACTGCCACAAATCGTGCTCGAAGTTAAAGATGCCGTTTTTGATGCGGTCCGATTCCCAGAGGGCGTCCACACCGCGGGCATAGTCTTCGATACGGCGGTCGTATACGTTGGATTCTTTGATAATAAAGCTGGCAAAATAGCGCATCTCGAAGAGGTCTTCCCAAGAGATAGTGGCGTTGGTATTGCCGCCCATCGTGAACACGCGGTTGCGGGCGAAGAGTTCGCGGGCTTGCGGGTAGTATACCCAGAACATGGCTTTTTCGTAGCGGAAGTTGCCTTCGCTGTCTTTTACGTCGATCAGCGGGGCGATGCCGAGGATCCGTACCTGTAAGGTGGAGGTTTCCTTATCGAAGAACCAAACCTCTTTTAAACGGAAACGTTTCACGTCGGCCCAGTTGATGTCGTTGCGCACGATCTGTACTTTTTCTTCGTACGTTTCCGGGTCGAAGGTGACGATGGTGTCGGTTTTGGACAACATCGACAGCACGTCGTCGGTGCTCAGGCGTTTGGTGAATTTGTCGTCGTCGACGGAGTACACCGGCATTTCGCCTTTGGAAGCAGCGTCAGACAGGATTTTGAAAAAAGGCGCTTCCGGGTAAGCGAACGGGAGGTTCATTTTTTCGCGGACGTCGACAATGCGCCATACGCGTTTTTCCCAGAAGATATCGCTTTCGCGGATGGGTTGGTACGCCAGTACGCGGCGTTCCATCATCACTTCTTTTTTCACCACGTCGTCCAACGGAGTTTCGCCGAAGTCATCCGGTTCGCT
>CALEYM010000544.1 GCA_937926185.1 uncultured Bacteroidota bacterium
ACGGATTCGCAGGTGGTCATTCCTTTCACAAATTAGCCAGCGAACTAAAAAAATGTTCTTTGGCCCTGGCATAATCCTGCAACCCGAAATAAGCGTTCCCCAAATGGTATGCGGCCAAACCCTGGTAATAGACATTGTTGGTACGGACGTAATACGTTCTGGCAGCCTCCAATAGCGGAATAGCCGCGATAAAATTCTTCTGATCGATCAGCAGGGCGCCGAGGGTAAATCTGAAATCCGTTAAAAAGGAAGCTTGCCGGATGCTGTCGGTTCGTAGTAAGTCAATCGCCGTTTGCAACGACCGGCCCGCATCGGCATAGCGGCCCAGCGTGCGAAAGCACAAACCGAGGTGAAAATAGCACCGGGCGATCTGTGACGTATCCGAGGCGGCCTCAAAAACTTTCAAACTTTGTTCTATTAAGGCCTTGGCTTCGGCTGTCTGGTACTGATTCCGGAGTTCGCGCGCTACAAACATGCGGGCTTTGGCCGGTTTTACATGGTTTTCGCCATAAAGCAAGGTGTAAATGTCGAGCGCCTGCCGGGCTTTTTCAAGCGCCGCCGGACCTTGACCAGCCCGGTTCAATTTTTTGGACTCATCCAGCAGACGCTCTGCCGAGAGCGTGTCTGACCAAACCATATCAGGGTTTTGAGCCGCGGCTTGTTGAAAAAACGGCATCACCACCACTACCCGGATGAGAGCAGCAAAGTAATAATGATTAAGCTGTTGCCGGATCAGCATTGGATGTTGGGCGATGTCATTTGCGCGCTTAAAAGTACGCAATGGCATCCAAACGCTCCATCATTCTTTCAATTTCTTTTCCAGGGTTTGGGCTTGATCGAAGTAGGGATGTTCAGGCCGGGTCAGGATTTCATCTAATTGATCCCGAAAGGCTTTCTCCTGTTTGGAGAAACCGGCCAAACGGCACATCAGTACGCCCCATTCGGCCAGATAACGAAACTGGCGGCTGTTAGACGCTACCAAGCGGCCGAACCGGGTTTCCGCCTCGGCAAACCGGTTCAATTTAAACAAGGCATGAGCCGATAAGAACGCGGTCGCCTGCCAGCGGGCGCTGTCGGTTTGTTCCAGCAGTTCCAGGGTTTCCTGAAACTCGCCCTTTGAATATGCTTGTTCTGCGCGATAAAAGATGCTGACCGTAGTATCCGCCGGGTTCCGCCGAAGCGTGGATAATACGGGTTCTGGCAATAATTGGGCGGCCAGTTGCCGGTAATCCTCTTTCGGGCTACGGGTGGCTGGTTTTTCCGGAAGCGTGCCGGCCGTTTGTCCCGGTTGTTCAGGCGGATTTTGAACCGCGGGCGTATCCGAAGGAATGGGCAGTGCCGTTCTGTTTTTGGTCTGCTCCACGGAAACAGGGCTAAAAAGCCGGACTGCAGCAAAGATAAATAATACGCCGGCCGCGATGCCGCCCAGCCACAATAGTGGCTTTATACCGGAGAAACCACCACTGGGATGTTTTTCTGTCCGCCATTGTCCGAACAGGTTGCGCGTATCGGCGGCGATGAGCAGTTCGGAAGCCGCCATTTCCGCGCGTTGGATGGCCAATTCCTGCGCCAGTTCCGGATCGGTTTGAAGCCTGTTTTGGAATGTATCCCGGTCAACCGGCGACAGTTTGCCATGCAGGTAATTCCGAACCAGTTCTTCCGTTGTTTTTTCTTTCATGGGCAATTGGTATGATTACGTCATTTGGTCAGTCGCTATTTAAAAATTCCGGGTGCTTTAGCAGGAGCGCGCGCAATCGTTTTCGGCATAAAAAAGCTTCTTTTTTGGCTACGCCGCCGTTTGCAAATCCCATTTGGCTGGCTATCTCGTCCATGGTAAAATCCAACTGGTACATCTTTAGTAGCTTTTGGCATTTTTCGGTCAATTGGGACAATAATTTTTCAAATTGCTCGCGGCGTTCGGTCAGCAGGTATTCCAGTTCCGGGTCGCCGGCAGGTGGCGGTTCGGGGGTTTTTTCAACAGTAACAGTGCTCGCATTGACCGTTTTTTGTTGTTCGTTGAACCAATGCCAGCGCGCGATGCCCATAAAAAATGCCTCTATTTGGCCCTCCCCACGATAGTCGCCGAGCCGTACTTTTCTGTCAAAAATGATAATGGCTTCCTGAAAAACGTCCTCTCCGTCCTGGCGGTTGCCGCCGTGTTTGCGTACGTGCACGATGGTTTTTTCCCGGAGTGATGAATCATCGAACAACCGGCGCAACGCCAACCGGCGCCGCGCCGGGTCGCCGCCGGTGAGTGCCTCGATGATTTCTGCCTGGGAGAAAGTGGGCTTCTGCATGGTATGTTGGAAAAACGGCCGGGAGGTTACCGGATGCAAAGAGAAGCAAAAAAAAGGAAAGCCGCTCCCTGCACAAGTACGCTATTCGCCGATCAATTTTTCAACAACACAACCATTCACCCCTGCCCGCTCCCGGCCCGTCGCTTCTCCTCCTCTGCTCCACCCTGCCGCCGCCGCGCCTGCTGCACCGTCTGGCTGCCGAAACGGTAGTTGAACGAAAGCGTGGCTACGCGGGTTTCACGAAACACCTCGAAGGTTTCGACGTAGTCGTTGAAACGGATGGTGGCGCTGGGCAGGTTTTGCCAGAAGATGTCGGTCACGGCGAGTTTCACAGTGGCGCGGCGGTCGAACAGGTTTTTCTGGATGCCTGCGCCGAGACCCCACATGGGGTTGAGGTCCATAAAACCGTACACCTCGCGGGTTTTATAGTTAAAATTCAGTTCTGCCGACCAGCCTTGGCCGAGGGTAAAATTGTGGGTGGTGAAAAAATGGGCTACCAGGTTGCCGTCTCTGAGCGTGGTGTTAGCCAGGTTGCCGGAATATTGGCCGTTCCAGGCATTGAAATTATTGATCGTACTCCACCAGGGCATGATATTGAAATTGTAATTGACGGCAATGCTCAGGTACTGCACGGTAGCCAGGTTGCTGTCGGTTTGCACGGTCACGCGCTCGAGGTCGCCTACCGGGGCGATCACCTGGGTGATGTTGTCCGAGGTGCGCGAGGCAGCCAGCGTGACGTTCAGTTTTTGCCAGAAAGTATTGGACCACTCGGCGGCCCAGGTGAACTGCGGATTGAGGAAGGGATTGCCCGCGCTGTAGGTACTGGGGTCGAGAAAACGTTTGAACGGATTGAGTTGTTGATACGAGGGCCGGTCGAGGCGCCGGCTGAGGTTGAGGCCGGTTTGGTATTGTTCCGAAAATTTGTAGTTCAGAAAAACACTGGGAAACAGGTTGGTGTAGTGCCGGTCGAAATGGTCGCCGTTCACCAGCTGGGTGCCTTCGGCGTTGGTATTTTCCACTCGAAGGCCAGCCTGTACGCTGAGTTTATCCCACTCCCGGCTGAAATTCAGGTAGGCAGCGTTGATGTTTTCCCGGTAAATAAAATGATTGGAAATGGAGCTGTCGTATACCGGGGCGCCGGGGAGACTGAGATCGAAAAACTGTAAATTGTTGTCGGCATCCACGATGCTCGATTTGAGTCCGGCTTCCAGTTTCGATTTTCCCGGCAGCGGCAACGCGTAATCGGCTTTCAGGGAGCGGATTTTCAGATTGCCATCCATGTCGCCGGACAGAAGGTAGTCCTGCCGGATTTTTTCTCCGTTCAGACCGGTGTATACAGTCGTAAATAATTGGTCCGTATTGCTGCCAAACTCCGCAAAATCGAAGTCGGCGCTCAGTTCGTGGCCTTTATCGTTGAAGGCCCTTTTGAAGTTGCCGTTGGCGGCCCAGGTAAAAAACCGGTTTTGGCCTTTATTGGAGGTGCCGAAATACGATTCCACGCCGGCGCCGGCGCCTTCCACCGCGGATGTATTTTGCGCATTGGGGTTGAAGTGGTTAGTTGTCCCGGAAACTACCAGGCCGAACACCGTTTTTTTGTCGGGGAAAAAATCGGCGCCTGCCCGCGCGGTATGGGTATTGAACGGCATGGTCATGTAATTGCGCTGATCGTAGGCGCCGGTGCGGATATCGTCGTCGAAAAATACCCGGTACAGCCGCAGGTCGTTCATGCCCTTCCGAAAGTTGTAATTGTACGACCCGAAGGCATTCAGTTTTTTATTCCGGTGATTCAGGTTAAGACCCGCGCCCGTCTTGGGATAAACACCCTGGCCGTAATAGGCAGATGCAGAACCATTGGTACCCTGGTTTTTGTCTTTTTTCAATCGTATGTCGATGATGCCCGCGTTGCCGGCTGCATCGTATTTGGCCGAAGGGTTGGTGATGATCTCGATCCGGTCGATGGTATTGGAGGGCAGGGCGCGGAGGAAATTGGCCAGGTCGGCGCCCGACATGGGGTTGGGTTTGCCGTCGATCATAACGATCACCCCGGAGCGCCCGCGCAGTGAAATGGCGTCGTTTTGGTTCACGATCACGCCCGGCGCGCGTTCCAATACCTCCAGGGCCGTGCTGCCCGTTGCCAGGATACTGTTTTCCACGTTTACAACAGTCCGGTCGATGCGTCGCTCGATAAAGGGTTTTTGGGCCGTGACGGTCACTTCTTTCAGATCGATGGAACTACCCGTGAGCGCCAGTGGCGGTAACTGGATATTTGGCTCTGCACCGGTAGCCTGCACCGGATTGCCCATAAATTTTTCAAAGCCCAATGCCGTCACGCCCAGCAGAAATTGGCCGGATTTGATGCCGGAAAACTCAAACTTGCCCGCGGCGTCGGAAAGTTCAACCTTCACCAAACTGCTGTCGGCGGCCCGCAGCAGGCTCACAGTGGCTGCTTCCACGGGCGTGCCGGCGGCATCGGTCAGTGCGCCCCCGATGGTGATGTTTTGAGAAATGACAGGATCGATGCCCGCCAACAGGAGGGTCAGAATTGCGAGTTGTTTCATGTTTTATAGCCTGAATTTTTAATTGAACCGGTCGCTTTGGCCGGCCAGCAGTCGGGGCAAATGTGCCGATTGACCGTTTCCTGACCACAAAAACATGGACAACTTTCCCATCCGCGGGGGCAAAGGACAGATTGGACGGGGCGTTTCGACGAATACCCGGAAAAAGGGCGTGTTTGTATCCCCTACAGCTGATTCTTCGCCAGCAGCACTTCCAGGCCTTTTTCCATGGCGTCGCCGCCCACTTTGAATTTTCCTTTCAGATATTGAATGATCTTGTGCTCCCGCGGCGTCACCAAACCGTCGGCGAGAATGACGTCGAGGCATTGATAAAAAAGCGGCAGACGCGTTTGCTCCCGGATGGCGCCTATTGCCAGGTCGATCAGTCCCGCGGGGCTTCCGGCCTGCTCGTAAAGACGTTCGGCGCCGGCAATAAGCGCCTGCGCGTCGCGGCCTTTGAAAATATTGCGATTGCGGATGGTGGCGTGAAAAGCGGCGTTTTCGGTCATGCCGTAAAGTTCGTTGGCGTGCAGACAGGCCACGAACACTGCCGCGCAGGCTTCCGCTTCGTCGGTGATGGGCGGGCATACGTGGCTGCCAGGAGAAGGGATATAGAAAAAGTCTGTGGCATTTTGCATGGGGCAAATTTCCTGAAAAACCATTTCTTTAACGCAAAAAAAACTTGCCATGAAAAAATACCGCACAATTCTCCTGCTTTCATTCGCCTTGCTGGCCTGCCTATGCTTTATTTCCTGCGCCAACGCCGAACCCGTAAAAGAATGTCTGACGGGCAAACAATACGGTTTTTTCTTCGGTCTGCTACATGGATTTATTACCCCGGTCAGTTTTGTGGGGAGCCTTTTGAATGACGATATCGCCATTTATGCCGTCAACAATACGGGCGGCTGGTACGACCTGGGCTTTTTGCTGGGCTCCAGCGGCTGGGGGTTTATGGCGGGGAGCAGGTCGAAGAAAGAATGATGCTTATTTTTTTGACAAAACCCGGTAACCAATCTTCCCTTCCCTCAACAATACACTTGAACGCCCCCGCTTCATCCAAAAAATCCGGCTCAATGCAAAATTGAGCCCGTGTCAGCCGCTCCGGCTGGCAGCGGGCCGATCAGGATATTAGAAACCATAAGACATCTGGTGTTGTAATCCGAATGTCTTTGCCGGGCTGCGTACTTAGGTAAGACGTCTTCCTGTACCGCGGTCCGGCTTTTTTTTCTGAAAAGAACTAAATCGTACAATCGCTCCGGATCAATGAAACAAAAAGGCAAAGTCACCTGCGGACTTTTCGTCCTGCTGCTATGCGCGGCGGTCTCCACCCAGGCTCAATCCTGCTTCCCCAACGGGCTCTGGCTTTTTTCCCAGCAGGAAATCGACAATTTTAAAATTTTCTACCCCGGCTGCACGGTCATCGAAGGCGACCTGAACATCGTGGCGCCCGATGCCGTCAACCTGGACGGCCTGAGCAATATCACCAGCGTTCACGGCATACTGGCCATAGAGGGATGCAGCGCCCTGACCAACCTGGACGGCCTCCAGAACATCGAAACAGTCCTGCATTTTTACCTCGCCGGCAATCCTGTGCTGACCGATATTTCCGCGTTGAGCAATCTGACTGCCATCAACGGCTTTTTCTTCATTCAGGACAATACCGTTCTGAGCAATCTCAACGGTCTGCAAAACCTAAAAACCGTGGGCGGCGACTGCTGGATTCACTACTCCCCCGCGCTGACCGACATCTCCGCACTAAGCGGACTCACGACTGTCGGCGGCGAACTCGGGTTCAACTATGCCACCGGGATTTCCAATCTCAACGCCCTGAACAATCTCCAGTCCGTTGGCAGTATCAGCTTCAGTTGGAACGACACGTTGAGCGATATTTCGGGATTGCAAAACGTCGCCTCCACACTCGACAGTATCGCCATCTGGGGAAATCCCAATCTGACAAACCTGAACGGGTTGCAACAAATTACCCAAGTGGACGGCCCGGTTTTTCTGTTGTTCAATAAAAAGATGACCGACCTGAGCGGTCTGAACGGACTGAGCAACGTTGGCGGAAAACTGACCATTGCCGGCCTCGATCAATTGACCAGCCTGAATGCCCTTTCAAGCCTCGTTTCTGTTGGCAGCGTGGAGATCAGAGACAACGACATATTGCCTTCCCTGTCAGGTCTGGGCCAACTACAATCTGTAAGCGGTGATATGGAAATAAGCGTCAACCAGGCGCTGCTCAGCCTCAGCGGGCTTGAAAACCTCCAATCCGTTGGCGGAAAACTGAAAATTCACGTCAACCCTTCGCTCACGGATTTGAGTGCGCTGCAAAACCTGAACACGCTTGGCGGAGACCTCGAACTGAACCACAATCTGATCTTGCCCAATCTGCACGGCTTCGGCAACCTGAACACTGTGGGCGGCAGTATTCTCATCAATAACAACGACGGGCTGACCTCCCTCGACGGTTTGCAAAACATTACATCCGCCGGCGGTGAACTTTTCATTACTCAAAACGACAATCTGCTCAACCTGAACGGCCTGGAAGGACTGCAGCAAGTCGGTGGCGACTTCACCGCGACGTACAATCCTGCGCTGACTGACCTTTCCGGTTTGCAGCACCTTGAAACCATCGGCTCCTGGGTTTATTTGACCCAAAACCCCGTCCTGCAGGATTTGACCGGCCTGAACGGCTTGTCGAATATCGGCGACTACCTGTTTGTCAAGGAAAACAACAACCTGCTTTCGCTCGACGGCCTGGAAAACCTCGTTTCAGTGGGGGGACGGCTGGCCCTGTGGGACAATCCTTTGTTGGCAAACGTGAATGGCCTGAATCACCTGACTTATGTCGGCGGCAACCTGGAGTTCCTGGCAAACCCCGCTTTACAAAACCTCGACAGCCTGCATTTGTTGAGTACCGTCGGCGGAGGGCTCAGCATCAATTACAACTACAATTTGCTGAATATAAATGGTTTAAAAAATATTTCCACACCCGGCGGACCGGTTGATATCAGTTATAATTACCAGTTGGCCGAATGTTCCATTCCGCCTGTTTGCCAGCGGGTTTTCAACGACCCGGCCTCGGTGAACATCCGCTTCAATGCCTCGGGTTGTAAAAACCAGGATGAGGTAGCGGAGCAATGCGGCGCCATTCCAGTTTTTGTATCCATGAAAACGGATTCCGACGGCGATTGCCTGCCCGATGCCGCTAACGCGCCCGTCGCAGGGGCAGCGGTTTGGCTTTCCGCGCCGGGCCAGGCGACATTGCGCCCGGCCGATTCTACCGGCCTGGTCGCTTTCCGTTATTTTAATAACGGCCCCTGTTTTGTCATGGCCGCCCGGTTCCCCGACGCCAACTGGGAAGTTTGCGGGGCGGACACCCTCGAATTTGTGCCCGGCGTTTCACCAGACACAACGTTTTTTTTGCTTAGACCCAAAAATCAATGTCCGGAATTGACTGTAAATCTCGGCCTGCCCTCCATTTTTTCGGATTGTTCTGTCGAATCCCCTGTTTCGGTTTTTATAAAAAATTCAGGTACAACGCTCGCGCAGGGCGTACAGGCAGCCGTCGTTATGCCGCCCGAATTTGACCTCGTCGACGCCCAGCCGCCACTTGCCGGCCAAACGGGCGACACCTTGTTTTTCCAGATCGCGGACCTGCCGCCGCTCGGCAACGCAGAGGTTCGTCTCAGGGTAAAAACAAAATGCAGCGGCGTTCCGGCGGGCAGGGCTTTGTGCTGGTCGGCTTTCGGGACGCTGGCGAACGGCTGTGCGGTAAATCCTTCGCCGTTTTCGGAGGTAAAACTTAGCGCCGCATGTGTTGGGAACAATGTGCGGTTCACCCTGAAAAACATCGGCAATGCGGCTACCCCGGCGGGCCATGAGTACACCATTTTCCGGAACGGCGCCGGCGTGAGCACCGAACCGTTCAGCCTGGCCGCCGGCGAAAGCAAATTTGTCGAAGTGGCCGCCGACGGCGCCACCTGGCGTATGGAAGCCACCAGGTATGCCGACAGTACCCTGACCGCCGTTTCACACGAGGGTTGCGGCGGGCTCACACCCGGATGGACGACGGCCTACTGGCAGGACAACGGCCCCCTGGCAGAAGACTTTGACTGCCGGCAGGTAGCAGTATTGAAAAACTACACCGGGAAATACGCCTTCCCCGGCGGCGTAGGCCCCGACCGCTTGCTGGCGCCCAACCGGCCGCTGCGGTATACCATCGATTTTCACAATTATGAACTGGAGCAAGTAAACGCGGTTTCCATTCGCGACCTGCTGCCACCGGAACTCGACGTGAATTCTATCCGGCCCGCGGCAGCCTCGCACCCATACACCTGGGAAATACGGCAAGGCAACGTCCTAAAGGTAATTTTTAACCCCATACAGTTGGGCGATACGCTCGGCGACCCAGCCGACGCGCACGGATTTTTCAGTTTTGAAATCAACCAGCAACCTGATCTGCCGGATGGGGTTGTGATCCGAAATGTATCAGAAACTTTTTTTGAAAGCACTTTCCCCGCCAGCCGTGACACGGCATGGCATACCATCAATAAAACCGGCGCAAACAGCCAGAAATGCCTGCCAACGGCGCCCGGTTTTGGCTTTTATTCGCAACAACACATCGACGATTTTCCCAAAAATTATCCGGGCTGCACCGAAATAGAGGGAGACCTGATCATCGGGGAATTCCAGAACGATATTACCAATCTGAACGGTTTCAGCCAGTTGCGCTCGGTCGGCGGATCGGTCAGAATCTCCAATTGCGATTTGCTCACGACCCTGAGCGGACTGCAAAACCTGCGCAGCATAGGGCAGGGTTTGAGCATCGGGGCAATCTCATCACTGATAGACATGAGCGGGTTGGAAAATCTAAGGTTCATTGACAGTATGCTGATTATCCACGGCTGCCACGGATTGAAAAGTCTGCACGGGCTGGACAGCCTTCGGCAGGTGAAATTTGTCGACGTCAGTTATAACGACTCCCTGACAGACCTGAGCGCCCTGGGCAATTTACCACATGATCTTTTCGGTCTGAACGTCGGGGGCGCTTCGCTGACGAGCCTGCAAGGTTTACAACATCTGGACAGCATTGGAGCGGGCGGGCTCGGCATCACTTACAGCGGCTTGAATCATTTAAACGATCTGAATCAGCTCGGGTACATCGCAGGCGGACTCAGCATCGGGTACAATCCCGCACTGACGAGCCTGGCGGGTTTGTCCAACCTGAACGCCGTGGGTGGCGATCTCAGCATCAATGTAAATCCCGCGTTGACGAGTTTGGCCGGGTTAAGCGGTCTGACCGCTATCGGCGGCACATTTACGCTCGACTACCAGGAAAACATGCTCCAGCCCGGTGGCCCGCCGGCGCTCAAAACCATCGGCGGCGATTTGTGGGTGCGTGGTATGCCCGTGCTGGAAAACCTCGGCGGCCTGAACAGCCTCGACTCTATCGGCGGAACCCTCTTTTTGTCCGGGAATCCCGCTCAAACCGCGGCGAACGGCCTGCCGGCCCTCCGGCATGTGGGAAATATAGCCATTCAGGACATGGCAAGCATGCAACATTTGACCGGCCTCGACAGCATCCGCACCGTACCAGGGTTCGTGAGTATTTCCTATATGCCCGTGTTGGTCGATTTTGAGGGTTTGGGCCAACTCGAATCCACAGGCGGCCGCTTTGAGGTTGCTGCCAATCATCTGTTGAAAAACTTTGCCGGCCTGGGCAAACTGACGGTTATCGGAGAGAACTTAGCCGTTTCCGAAAACGCGGCACTGGAAAACTTTACGGGCCTGGGCGCGCTCCGGCAAATCGGCAAACAAGCCTATTTTTTCCACAATCCAGCTTTGGTCAATTTCACGGGCTTCGACAGCCTGCGCACCATCGGCGACAGCCTGGTGATCTTCAACAACCCGGCGCTCAGCAGCCTGGCAGGCTTTACAGCGCTAGATAGCATCGGCGGCGATCTTTGGGTGTACGTCAACGATGCACTGGGCAGCCTCGACGGCTTCGACAACCTGCGGTACATCGGTGAAGACCTCGATTTGGGGGAAAACCAAAGCATTACGAGCATTTCAGGCCTGCAAAAGGTCGAATATATTGGCGGAAGTTTTATCTCTAAAGGTAGTTCATGGAACGGCAACAACATCACAAGCCTGCCCGGGCTGAGCAGTCTCAAATATGTAGGCGGCGACATTTTACTCAACCCGAACAACAGTTTCTCTGGCATACAGTTAAACACCTTGAACGGCCTGGAAAACCTCGTTTACATAGGGGGAAATTTCCCGCTGCAAAACGCCGGCCAGCTGAGCAGCCTCGCCGGGCTGAAAAGCCTGCAAACCGTAGGCGGAGACTTTACCATTATCGGGCTGCCGCTACTGACGAGCCTTCAGGGACTGGAAAACCTGACGACGGTCGGCGGCATGTTTGCCTTGCAGTCCTGTGCCGGGGTGAACAGTTTGGTCGGATTAAGCAATCTGAAAACCATAGGCGGCGACCTTGGGATACAACCATCGGTGGCTGCTTTCAATGGCCTGGAGAAATTGGAACGCATCGGCGGGAATTTCACCGCGGACATGTGGTATGTAAAGGATTTCAGCGGCCTCGAAAGCCTGAAAAATATCGGCGGGTATTTCAGGATCGCTTATAACCAGTCGCTGGAAACCCTGCACGGCCTGGAAAGCCTGACTACTGTGGAGGACAATTTCCGGATTGACAACAATCCCAAACTGATGACCCTGAACGGGCTCAACAGCCTCGATTCTGTGGGAGGCGAGGAGTTTTGGATTGCCGACAATCCGATGCTTTCTGATTGCGACATCTACTTTATCTGCAATAAATATTTCACCAACAACTCGGATCCTTTCGTGGCGACTTTCAACAACGCACCCGGCTGCGACGCCTGGTGGGAGGTCAAGGCTGCCTGTAACAGCATCCCCGTGCAGACAACCGTGCTGATCGACCAAAACGGCGACTGCCAGCCTGACGCGGCGGATATTCCGGTGGAAGGCGTGCAGGTGCAGCTTTCAGGGGGCAATGGCCAGGCCTACCTGCGCGGCAGCGGCGCTGACGGCGCCGTGAACTTCCGGTATTTCAACAACGGGCCGTTCACCCTGCGCCTGCCACATTATCCCAGCGTTCATTGGGGCGTTTGCCAGGCCGACACGACGTTCACGCCCGGGAACGGCATTTTGCCCGATACCATCGAAGCGGCGCTGTTGCTCCT
>CALEYM010000545.1 GCA_937926185.1 uncultured Bacteroidota bacterium
TTCATTTTTTGGGCATCCTGCTCGGCGTTTATTTTAGCTTCAATCGCTGCTTTTACAGACTCCGGAAGATTAATGTTTCGGATCAGTACCTGTTCCATGACCAGGCCGCGTTCCTTGAATTCTTTTTCGATGGCCGAGGAGAGGCGCAGTTGAAATTCATCGCGTTTGGTGGAATACAGGGCTACGGCGTCATAATAGGCGGCAAAATCGCGGATTTTGGTGCGCACCAGGGGCCGGATAATAACATCCCGGTATCCCTGGCCGATGTTCCGCAAAATTTCCGGCGCTTTGTCGGGTATGACCCGGAATAAAACGGTCAGGTCTATCTGTACCTCCAGGCCGTCGGCTGATAATACGCGGATAGCGTCGTCGCCCATCATTTGGCGTTCATCCTGGACGCCCGACATGGTGTAGTTCTGTGTACGGATGTCGAATTGAATCACTTTTACCATGGGATTTATTACGTTCAAACCTTCGGTCAGAATACCGGATTGTACTTTTCCGAACAGCGTCTGTACACCTACTTCACCCGGTGAAATTTGAACAAAACAGGAACTCAGTAAACCAATGGCCACTAATCCGACCCCGATGATGCGTCCGACCTTTCCGAAGGAGCCAAGGTTAGGATTCGATTTGGCGAACCCGGAGGCCATGATAATGACGACAATACCCAATAGTGCGAGAAACATAATGAAGTTAGGTTGGGTGAACTTAAACCGATCACACAAATGACGCGAACTGCCGCAACATCCGCACGTCGTTTTCAAATAACAAGCGAATATCCGGAATATTGAACAAACGAAGCGCCTGTCTTTCGATACCCATGCCAAAGGCGTAGCCAGAATATTTCCGGCTGTCGATGCCGCAGTTTTCGAGTACCTGTGGATCCACCATGCCGCAACCCAGTATTTCGAGCCAGCCGGTACCCTTGGTCAGCCGGTAATTTTCCTCGGTATCAGTGCCAAGCCAGACGTCCATTTCGGCGCTGGGCTCCGTAAAAGGAAAAAACGAGGGGCGCAGGCGGATTTTCGGCGCGCCGAACATTTCCTGCGCAAAATACAACAGCACCTGTTTCATGTCGGCAAAGGATACGCCCTCATCCACATAAAGCCCTTCCACCTGGTGGAACTGGGCGTGCGAGCGGGCCGAAATGGTCTCGTTGCGGTACACCCGCCCCGGGGCGATAATCCGGATGGGCGGCTTGCGGGTGGTCATCACGCGGGCCTGCACGTTGCTGGTGTGGGTGCGCAGGAGCATTCCGGGGGCATCCACCACGTAAAACGTATCCTGCATATCGCGCGCCGGGTGGTCTTCCGGCGTGTTCATGGCGGTAAAGTTGTACCAGTCGTGTTCTATTTCCGGGCCGTCGGCCACTACGAAACCGATCCGGTTGAAGATCGAAATGATGCGGTTGAGGGTGACGGCCACCGGGTGCCGCGAGCCCAGCGGCAAGGGCTCGCCGGGTGCCGTAAGGTCGATTTGCGCGGCGGAAGCCTGGTCGGTGCGGGCTTCCAGATCCGATTTTAGCGACTGGAATTTGGCCTCGGCCTGCTGTTTCAGGGCATTTACCAACTGACCGAAATCGCGTTTGCGCTCGTTGGGCACATTGCGCATTTCGTCCATGAAGGTTTTGACCAGCCCTTTGGAGCCGAGGTATTGGATGCGGAACGCTTCCAGCGCCTCGGCAGTGACGGGGTTTTCAGTTTCCAGGGCGGAGAGGGTTTCCTGAACTTTTGTGAAAATATCGGACATTCCGTGTGTGATGACGTTTCTGTATTTTGAGGAGGCAAAGTTATTACTAGTTTGGCACTTCGGTTTTTTTGAACCAAATTTGTAACGCATCGGTTTCTTACCGACTCAGCTAGATTTTTTAAAAACGCCCAAACGACAGAAATAGGTTATCCCCGTTTCACCATTTTTTGAACCGCCGATTCTCCATCGGCATTTGCACGGAGCCAATATACGCCCGGAGAAATATCCCGGGGCAGCGTGATCCGGATTGGGCTGCTTACCTGTTCGTGGTATTCGCTGTGTATGATCTTACCAGAAACATCGTGCAGGATGATTTCCAGATTTTTCACCCCTTCTTTGTCTAAAGTAATGCTGAAGTTTGAAACAAACGGGTTGGGGCTTACCTTGAAAAACGGTTCTTGTGAAATGCCCGGTCCGGCTCCGGTGGTCAGCACATTTTTTCGCAGCCAGTAAATAATGGTATCGGTCAGCGCTTCGGAAATATGCGGATCATCGTTGGGCGTCATGTAGTGGATCAGTCCGGGCATGCTCCAGAAGTCCTGGGTAATGGTCACTTCGTTTTGAAACCGTATCAGCTCCGCGGGCGGTACGTTGATGTCGAGGCCCAGTCCGATAAACAGGGTGGGCAGCTTGCAGAAGTTATAGTTGTCAGCCACGGGGTCGGTGGCCTGCACGTAGTCGTACCAGGCGCTGGCCGGCACGCCAAACAGGGCAGGAGTGCCTGCATTCCACAGGTTTTTCCGGATCAGGTCGAAATATGCCAGGATTTGGTTGGCCTGCAACTGGGCTTGCGGCACGTTGCCGCCACAGGTTTGGGCAATGTAGACCAATTGGTAGGCCAGCAGCGAATCGAAGGGTGTTCGGGCGCCGGCCAGCGAGATCAGGGCTTTTACGTCGTTTCTGTCTTTGGCCATAAAAGGGATCAGCGAAGAACCTTCGCTGTGGCCGATCAGGATAATATTGGCGGTATCGACGTCGCCCCGGGTTTTCAAGTAATCAATGGCGCTTTCGACGGGCAGCCAGAGTTTGTGAAAAGTGATCGTACCGAGCGAGGTCGGGTAAGTGTATTCCAGTTTGTCGTAACGCAGTACCGCGTACCCCGAGTCGACCAGCGCTTCTCCCAACTCTTTGTAAGTTTTCAGCGTTTTATTCAGCAAACCGGGATACAGGCAGGCCACGTTGCCCCCAATGAGTTGCAGGGTACCGTCGCGGTCGTTGGCGCCGCTGCCGGGATTAAGGATAATGGTCGGGAAAGGACCGGCTCCGGCCGGAACGGAAAAAGTACCGTACACTGTTTTGTCGGCGTGGGTAAACGTGATATTGTAAGATTGCTGGGCATGGGCCAGAAACGAATATTGCAGGAGAAGCAAGAAAAAGAAGACGGAAGGTTTCATTGTTCTATATTTAAGTGATTCGATATCGTCTTTCCCACATTTAAAATGTGGATTTACTTTCGGCAAAGGAAATATACCGGCTGGAAAAGTAAGGAGCCTGCATCCGCTTTTTTGACGATATATACGAAAATGATTTTGCCCGGACGCTGAACCAGCATCCGGGCAAATGGAGATGAATTCCTGCCTCAGGGGTAATCCGGGAAACGTTTTTACAAACCGACCGTCACGTAGCCACTGTAGTTGGTGGATGCATCCCGCCGGAAATTCAAGCCTGCTATCCGGAATTTGTATGTTTGCCCGGGAATGTTGTTATACCAATATAAAGTGAAAACGCCATTGCCATCCGGATAATCCGACAGAAAATATTTGCTCTCGATAAAAACGCCGCCGGTGGTGAACTTCTGCACTAACACCCAGGAATACGGATTGGTGGCGGCGAGCGGATTGCTGTATTTGATACGGGCCACGCCGTTGCCGACATTGGTAGCGGACACGATCGTGGGAGGAGTTGGGCCCATGTTGAGCGGGTAATACCGCCGCACGGCCGTTTGATCGCCGGCGGTAAAATAAGGCGCCATGTTTTCGCCGGTATTCATGATCGAGTGTTCATCCTGCGAGGGCGTACCCGGAATGTGCTGCCCGTCAAGCGTGCCGGTATGCCGGTAGCCCAGGCAATGCCCCACCTCGTGCATGATGGTTTTCATTTTGCTGCTCCACCCGCTGTAAGCGTCGTTGATGGAAACGTATTTGTACGGGCGGCCCTCCTCATCGTCCGGAAAGCCGGCCCGGGCTATTACGTTGGACGGGAGGTTGCGGCGGTCGGAAGGCATGCGGATGTCATTGTCGGAACCGAAAATGATATCGGCCTGCGACAAGATCATGGTTTGGGTAAAATGTACGCGGCTGTGGGTAATGCCCGTATTCCAGGCATTCATGGCTTCTCCGATGGCGGTTACCCAACCCGCGCCACAGTCGTTCTGTACGCTGCCGCGGATGTAATACTTCAGGTTGTTGACGCGATTGATCGCCACGGCGTCAAGGAGATTGGCGTTCGGGATACCGCGTTGGCGATCCGACACGGCGCTATCCGGATGAGCGGGTTCCTCATAAGCCGGTTTGGCGCCTTCACGTATCTTTCGCAGTAACGCTGCCTTATCCCAGCCGGCGTCGTTCTGGTACACTACGAAGCTGTCGAGGATTTCCACATCATTCAGATCAATACCTTGTCCGGCCAGAAAATCGAGAATTTCCTGGTCTTCTGTTTTTGAGGGTTCTGGCATGGAGGGGTCCTTCTTGCAGGAATACCAGGCCAAAGTGGCCAAGATCGAAAGGGCTAAAAAAAACTTGAATCGTTTCATTGGTTAAAAAAATTTTTTTGTTGCCATCTGGTAAAGTGGCAGTTGTTGAATGAATGGCGCAAAGGTGCCCCGGCTGCTGAATGCAATCAAAAACTGCTGTGTAATCAGCGTTTTTATTGAGCAGGCAACCATTTGGCTGAGTAAGCGAAAGAACATTTTCCTCCGGAGAAGAAAAATCAGCTTCGATTATCAGTGCTCTGAATAGGATATTATCGGAATGGCCTTATTTTTCGCCCCGTCAAACCTTAACGTAAAGCATAATACCATGACAGGAAATCCTACCAACGGAATAGCGCCTGCCCAGGCGGCACTGGAAGATTGGGCCAAAGGCATGGCCGCCTATTTTAAAGCCGAAAAAATCCATTGGTGCGACGGCTCGGAAGAGGAGTACGACGCGATGTGCAAGTTGCTGGTGGAAAAAGGCACTTTCATCCCGCTAAACCCTCAAAAACGCCCGAACAGCTACGCCTGTTTCAGCGATCCCAGCGACGTGGCGCGGGTGGAAGACCGCACCTATATCTGTAGCCGCACCAAGGACGACGCGGGCCCTACCAATAACTGGGTGGACCCCGCTGAAATGAAAAAACTGCTGAACAGCCTGATGGACGGTTGTATGCAGGGCCGCACGATGTACGTCATTCCCTTTTGCATGGGTCCCGTGGGCTCGCCATACTCCCGGTACGGCGTAGAAATCACCGATTCCGAATACGTGGTGGTCAACATGAAGATCATGACCCGCATGGGCAAACACATCATGCCGTACCTGGAAACACACCCGTACGTAAAATGCGTCCATTCCATCGGCGCCCCGCTGCAACCCGGACAAGAAGATGTCAAATGGCCCTGCAACCAGGAAAAATACATCACGCACTTCCCGGATGACCGGTTGGTGGTGTCCTATGGCAGCGGTTACGGCGGCAACGCCCTGCTGGGTAAAAAATGCTTTGCTCTGCGAATCGCTTCCGTGATGGCACAGGAAGAAGACTGGCTGGCCGAGCACATGCTGCTCATGGGTGTGGAATCGCCCGCGAAAGAGAAAACCTATATCGCCGCTTCCTTCCCGAGCGCCTGCGGCAAAACCAACTTTGCCATGCTGATCCCGCCGAAAGAAATGGAAGGCTGGAAAATCAGCACCGTGGGCGACGACATCGCCTGGATACACCGCGGCAGCGACGGGGGGCTGCGGGCCATCAACCCCGAATCCGGCTACTTCGGCGTGGCGCCCGGCACCAACTACGAAACCAACCCCAGCGCCATGGAAACTATCCGGGCCAACACCATTTTTACCAATGTGGCCATCACTCCCGACGGCGACGTATGGTGGGAAGGCATGACAAAAGAGACCCCCGCCGGCCTGACCAACTGGATGGGTCAACCCCACGACCCCGCGAGCGGCAAGCCCGCCGCCCACCCCAACGCCCGGTTCACCGCCCCGGCCGAGCAAAACCCGGTGCTGGATGCCGACTGGGACAACCCCGCCGGCATACCTATCGCCGCTTTTGTATTCGGCGGACGCCGGGCCTCGGTAGTGCCTTTGGTGTACCAATCCTTCAACTGGAACTTCGGCGTGTACTTAGCCGCCACCATGGGCAGCGAAACCACGGCAGCGGCTTTCGGCGCCCAGGGCGTGGTGCGCCGCGATCCCTTCGCCATGCTGCCTTTCATGGGCTACAACATCGGCGACTACATCAACCACTGGCTTCAGTTTGGCCGGAAACTGCCCAACGCGCCCCGTATTTTTAACGTCAACTGGTTCCGGAAGGATGAAAACGGTAAATTTATCTGGCCCGGATTCGGCCAGAACATGCGTGTGCTGAAATGGATCATCGACCGCGTCCATGGCCGCGTGTCTGCCATCGAAAGCCCGATCGGCTGGATACCCCGTTACCGCGATATAGATTGGACCGGCCTGGAATTCTCCCGCGAAAACTTTGAAAAGATCATCACCATTGACCGGGAATCCTGGAAATCGGAGTTATTCTCTCACGAGGAGATGTTCTCCCGCTTCTACAACCGCCTGCCCAAAGAATTTTTCTTCATGCGCGAACTGCTGCTGTCGTCGCTGTGGCGTTCGCCGGAGTATTTCGGATTACAGCCGGAGGTACACTGAAAGGTTTTTTTCTTACCTGGACAGGACGAACGGTACGCGGCGCGGTTCGTCCTGTCCGTCCCGTATTTCGAGGAAATACAACCCGGTGGGCCAGTCGAGGGGCAATTCAAGCGTCAGCATGCCGGCCCCGGCACTTTCGGTTCGGCGGAGCACCGGGCGGCCAAGCGCATCCAGCACGCGCAGCTGGACGGGTTGGTTTTGCCGGCCCGGCGTTTGCACGTACAACAGGTTTGACGCCGGATTGGGAAATACGTTCAGCCCTTCATGCAAGGCGGCCGGGATGATTTCGCGATCGGCAACCTCTGCCGGATGAAAAGTGGTTTGAATGACCGGACAGTCAAACGTATTCAGGTGTGTCTCAAAATAAATATCCGGGAAAAGTTTCGCCGACGCATGGATGAACAGCGGTTCCGATTGTGGCGGCAGCGTGTATTCAAAAATGTCGGACTGCCCGTTGGCAATACCGTCGCCGATGCTTTTAAAACGGATCGAATGTACCGGCGAGGCGTTTGGATTACGCACTTCGTATTGCCTGCCGCCGGCCGAGGTATAGGTTGTATTAGTCGCAGGTTGGTCGGCAACGATGCCGTTTGGCAGTTGGAAAGTAGCATACGCCAGTTCGCCGGCGCAAAAATTGGCGATCCGCATGCGATAGGTTCTTTGCCTGGCTGGGTTTTGGGATATACCCAGAATTTCAAATTTTATACAAGGCGTATTTTTTACGTCGCAGGCTTCTTCTTCGGGTGGGGTGTCGCATATTTTCTGACAAATCGCTTCCGTCGTTAAACTAATGGAAACCGGGCCCGGGAGCGTGGCGGTTGTGTAATTATTTGGAATACCGATAGGAATCAGGGGTTGCAACTCGTCGAACGGCGAATTATAATCCGTTATCGTGACATCCAGGTTCCTGACAAAGCCGCACGGGCCCTCCACATTGCCGTCCAAATCCAGCTTTCCAATAAGGATATCCGATCCGGAGCCGTTTGGCGTACGACCGGTCAGGTAGAGGGTGTCGGAGAGCAGGATGATGTCCCGGAAGCCGTCTTCGCCATTACTTCCATACGACTTCCCCCAGAGATAATCGCCGTTTTTGGCGGTTTTGATGATATAGAATTCCCGTCCGGCAGGATTTGGGCGCAAAAAGAAGCCGCAGAGCAAATAACCATCCGGAAGATTGAGCAGGCGGTAAGAACGTTCTTCTGTGCCGCCGGCGATGTCGTATTTTTTTGCCCAGGCGAGCGCGCCCGACGCATCGGTTTTCATCAGCTGAAGCGCCGTGGCAGTAAGGCTCACGGCGTTGTCGCTGCCCCAACCGAATACGACGATGCTGTCGCCGTCGGGTCGCAGGCCATTGGCGTACAGGTGGGCGTCCTGGTTGCCGTTTCGCAGGTAACACCGCGACCATTGTACGTTTCCTGCCATATCTAACGCGGTCAGCGCGGCCCGGTAGCTGTCGTGGCCTCCGCCGGGCAGGGTGTGGCGGCCGCAAGCGTAAATCCGGTTATTGAGGATGAACGCCTCGTCGAAAATATCGCAATTGCCCAGGTTGAAGTGGCGATCCCAAACCAGTTCACCGGTGTTGCGGTCAATTTCCACCACCATAGCATCGCAGCCGTGGAAAGTATTGATTAAGGCGTCCGATTGTCCGAACAAGAGGTAATTCGATCCTGCGTTTTTTTCCAGTATCCTGGTGAAGTAACAATTATCGGGATCGTTCAATATACTGCGCCATTTCAATTGTCCGTCGCTGGCATCAATCTTAAACGCGTAACACCATACGCCCAAGGCTGATGCATTACCAACGCCGATGATTTGCCCG
>CALEYM010000546.1 GCA_937926185.1 uncultured Bacteroidota bacterium
GGAGGCGGGTTGTCGAGGATGGCGAAGAGGGGTTGGGAGAGATCGAAGGACCAAGCCGCTCCCGCGGGAACAAAGCTGCCGCTGGGTGTGTGCAATACGCCCGCGTTCGGCGCGCCAACCGCCGCGCCAGCGCCGTCCAACGAAACCGAATTACCAAACCATGGCGTATCGATCTCCTGCACGGAGATCAGGTCAGCGGGTTGGAACCGACTGAGAACACGCCAGCCGTTCGTCGTCAGCTCGTACGCCATCGCAAAGCCACGTGGATCAGGGGCTAAGTCGTCTCCGGAATAGTGAGGAGACCCGACGAGAATTCGCGGACCGGATACCGCGACGGAGTTGCCGAACTGGAAGAGACCGAATGGACTCGGGACATCACTGGGGAAATCGAAAAACTGCTCACCGAAGCGTTTACCAACCACCTCCGTGTGATGCTCATCATCGACGAACTCAGCCCGGACCAAAAATCTACCATCAAAAACGTGATCCGCTCCTTTAAACTGAAAAACAATACCCCCATCGAGTTCAGCGGATACGTGGTACGGCTGGTGCAGAAGATTAATGTGATGAATCAGGAATCGGAGTTTGCGTTGACGGTCCAATGAGGAGCATATAAAAAAATGACGATTTCATAATCCAATATTCAATAAACATCATGGCCAAATTTATTTACGACGACGATCTGAATGCCGGATTGAGCAGGATCATCAGGGAAGCCAATGAGTTCCTGTTGATCGTGTCTCCGTTTATCCGACTGCATCCCCGTACTAAATCATTGCTGGAGGAGAAAAAGCAGCAACCCCACGTAGAAATTACAGTGGTTTTCGGGAAAAACGAGGATAATATCGAAAAGAGTATGAGCCGGGAAGATTTCGAGTATTTAAAGGGATTTCCGAATATTGCTATTTTGCATGAAAGCAGGCTGCACGCAAAATACTATGCAAATGAAAAAAGCGCCCTGCTTACTTCGATGAATCTGTATGACTATTCTCAAAACAATAACATTGAGTTTGGTGTGCTGATGGAATCGAACAAATTGAGTAATTTGGGGAAAAGCCTGGTCGGAGGGCAATCTTTGGAGGATGAGGCATTAGCCTATTTTGTACTGACTGTAATTGATCAGGCTTGGCCGATTTTTGTGGCTGAGGCGGAATTCAAAGATGGTTTTCTGGGTATATCAAGCAAATACCTGGGTTCAAAAATTGCCATTGACCAAACCCACGACTTTTTCAACAACAAAGCAATCCGTAAGGGGACGAATTACAAGCCTCGCTGGCAATACAGAAATGCCGGTCAGACGAACGCACACGGTTTACCTCCGGCGTTCAAGGCTCCCGGGCAGCGCACCACAGGTTATTGCATCCGCACCGGTAAGCCCATTCCCTTCAATCCCAAACGCCCTTTGAGCGAAGAAGCGTATAAGATGTGGAGCCAATATTCAAATCCTGATTTCAAGGAGAAATACTGCCACTTCTCCGGCGAACCGTCGAATGGGGAGACTACTTTTGCCAAACCGGTCCTGAAAAAGAATTGGGCAAAGGCGAAGGAGGTGTTTGGGGTTTAGCCGGTTGGCTTTCAAACGCCGGATAACCAGGATGGCTGACACATCTCCTTCCTGAAACCGAAAAAAAGACAATACCGTCCATGGCAAAACAACCCATCCCCTCCGAACCCCTCGAAAAACAACTCTGGAAAGCAGCCGACAAGCTCCGCAAAAACATCGACGCGGCGGAGTACAAGCACGTGGTGCTCGGGCTGATCTTTCTGAAATACATCTCGGATGCGTTCGAGGACTTGTACGCCCGCCTGAAGGCCGGCGCGGGCGAATACGCCGGCGCTGACCCCGAGGACAAGGACGAATACAAGGCCGAAAACGTCTTTTTCGTGCCCGCGCCGGCCCGCTGGACGCACCTGCTGGCCAATGCCAAAAAGCCCGAGATCGGGAAACTGGTGGACGAAGCCATGGACGCCATCGAAAAGGAGAACGCCGGGCTGAAAGGCGTGCTGCCAAAAGTGTTCGCCCGCCAAAACCTGGACCCCACCAGCCTGGGAGAGCTCATCGACCTGGTGGGCAATATCGCCCTCGGCGACGCCAAGGCGCGCAGCGCCGACGTGCTGGGACACGTGTTCGAATACTTTCTCGGCGAATTCGCCCTGGCCGAGGGCAAGAAGGGCGGCCAGTTCTACACCCCGCGCAGCGTGGTGGAATTGCTGGTCGAAATGCTCGAACCCTACAAAGGCCGCGTGTTCGACCCCTGCTGTGGCTCGGGCGGCATGTTCGTACAGTCGGAAAAATTCGTGCTGGAACACCAGGGCAAGATCAACGACATCTCCATTTACGGACAGGAGAGCAACCAAACCACCTGGCGGCTGTGCCGCATGAACCTCGCCATCCGGGGCATCGACAGCTCGCAGGTGCGCTGGAACAACGAAGGCTCCTTCCTCAACGACGCCCACAAGGACCTTAAGGCCGACTATATCATCGCCAACCCGCCCTTCAACGTGAGCGACTGGGGCGGCGACCTGCTGCGCACCGACGGCCGCTGGCAATACGGCGTGCCGCCTACCGGCAACGCCAACTTCGCCTGGATGCAGCACTTCATCTACCACCTGGCGCCCACCGGGCAGGCCGGTGTGGTGCTGGCCAAAGGCGCCCTCACCTCCAAATCCTCCGGCGAAGGCGAGATCCGCAAAGCCCTGGTGGAAGCCGGCCTGATCGACTGCATCGTGAACCTGCCCGCCAAACTCTTCCTGAACACCCAGATACCGGCCTCGCTGTGGTTCCTGAGCCGCGACCGGCGAAACGGCAAGTTTAGGGACAGAAGCCACGAGATTTTGTTCATCGACGCCCGCAACCTGGGCTTTCTGATCAACCGGCGCACCCGCGAACTCTCCCACGAAGACATTCAGAAAATTGCCGGCACCTACCACGCCTGGCGCAATCTTCCCCCTTCAGAGGGCCAGGGAGGATATGAAGATATTCCCGGCTTTTGCGCCGCCGCACCACTCGACAAGGTGCGCGCCCTCGACTACGTGCTCACCCCCGGCCGCTACGTGGGCCTGCCCGACGAAGAAGACGATTTCGATTTCAACGAGCGCTTCGCGGCGTTGAAAAAGGAATTGGAGGAGCAGATGCGGGAGGAGGTGGAATTGAATGCGCAGATCGCAGAAAATTTAGCGAAAATAGTTATACCCTAAAACATAAACACTTCCTGTAATCATGGCAGACGTCTTCTCGCAAATCTATATCCAAACGGTTTTTGCTGTAAAAAACCGCCAGGCGCTTATCCAGCCGGAATGGGAGGAAAATTTGTACCGTTACACGACGGGCGTGGTAGAAAATCGCGGACATAAAATGCTGGCCATTAATGGAATGCCTGACCATGTTCACATTTTTATCGGACTAAAGCCGGCAGAAGCGCTTTCCGACCTGGTGCGGGAAATCAAGAATGCCACCAACGATTTTATCCGGGATAACCGTCTTTCGCCTTTTCGTTTTGACTGGCAGGCGGGTTATGGGGCATTTTCCTATAGCCGGTCGCACATGGATGCCGTGTGTAAATACATTTTAAACCAAAAAGAACACCATAAAAAACGAACGTTTGAAGAGGAATTTATGAAAATCCTGGCCGATTTTGAGGTGGAAATCGGACGTAAAACCATGTTCGATTTTTTTCTGCCGGATTAGCGCCAAACGTTGGGCCTCTCCGAGGCCATGCGGAACACGGATGGCTGAACGGGGCTACAAACGTTAGGCCTCTCCGAGGCCACGCGGAACCGGTACATCGAAAGGGTGGCCTCGGAGAGGCCAAACGTTTGTAGCATCGTAAACGCCCCCCAATACCCGGCCTCGGAGAGGCCTAACGCGGCCCGCATGGCGCTCACGCCTCCCAGCCGCAATTGCATCTTATGACCTGAAACTAAAATAAAAAATCCGCTATTTTACTTTAGCGACCGAAAGTAAAATAAGAAACAGATTTCAAACCTATATAAACACTTTTGAACATGGGTGAATGGAAGGAATATATAATGGAAGATGTGGTAGATAAATTTATTGATTATCGTGGCAAAACGCCTCGAAAGTCCCAATTGGGCATTCCTCTAATCACGGCAAAAATTGTAAAAGATGGTAGAATTCTTGAGCCCAACGAATTTATTGCTGAAGAGGACTATGAAGAGTGGATGACAAGGGGATATCCTGAAATTAATGATGTCGTTTTGACTACGGAGGCTCCATTAGGAGAGGTCGCCTTGATAAAGGACAAACGCGTTGCTTTAGCTCAAAGGATTATCACATTGCAAACAAAAAAAAATCTTTGCGATCCAGTTTTTCTAAAATACTATTTGCAAGGAAATGAGGGTCAAGCAGCTTTGCAATCTAGAGCATCAGGAAGTACGGTTGAGGGCATAAAGTCCGCTTTATTAAAAAAGATGGAAATATATCTCCCTCCCCTCCCCGAACAACGCGCCATCGCAGCCGTCCTTTCCTCCCTCGACGATAAAATCGACCTCCTGCACCGCCAGAATGCCACCCTGGAAGCGATGGCGGAGGCGCTTTTCCGGCAGTGGTTTGTGGTGGAGGCGAGGGAGGAGTGGGAAACGGTAAAAGTTGGTCGATTTGTAAAAACAAACCAGAGAACCGTAACAAAAGATTATCCATTTAGAGAAATCGAGTATCTTGATACAAGCTCTTTGAATAAAGGGATGGTAACGAGTATTCAAAATATCGAATTAGTAAACGCACCGAGCCGGGCAAAAAGACTGGTTCAGAATAATGACATTTTAATTTCTACAGTAAGGCCTGACCAAAAGCACTACGGAATAATTAGGAAGCCAAGTGAAAGACTGGTTGTCTCTACCGGTTTTTGCGTGATTACCTGCATTGATATTGATCCTCATTTTATATATCTGTTGTTGACTACCGAAGACATGACAGAGTACTTGCATTCAATCGCAGAGGGATCAACATCAACATATCCTTCACTTAAACCGCATGATATTGAAGAGATTGAATTTGCCTTGCCACCTAAAGCCTTAATTTCCAGGTTTGGAGAATTGGCATCAAGTTATTGGGATAAAATCCATTCCAACCAAATCCAAATCCGCACCCTCACCGCTCTTCGGGACACCTTGTTGCCGAAGTTGATGAGTGGGGAGGTACGGGTGAAAATGGAAAACCACTAAATCAAACCAGACACCTCATGGCTATGGGTTCGACATTGGAGAATGCATATACCGATATTTTCACGGAGCCGGACGATTCCATTTTCAGCGATGGTTCCATCGATCCGCTGGGACTACGGATGATTTGGACGTCGCTGGGCAACAAGATTTTCCAAAACCGCCTGAATACGATCAGTACCAATATCCGGTTTTACACGATCAATCTGTTTCACCATGCCCTGATCCAAGCGCTTGCCGAACAATATGAGGAAAAGATCGTCAATCTGACCGGTAAAACGCCCTATGATAACCGTACCGACCTATACGACGGCATTATCATCTTTTTGGAATGTCTGCTCGACCACGTCATGGCCGGACAAGATTTGGAGGAAGGCGAGGGCGCTTTCCCCGGCGTGTCCAAACTACGGGGTATTCTGCGCAACGACCCGACGAGCAAAACGGCTACCCAACTACGGGTCGACCGGAAGGCCGGTATCCTTGTGCGTCACATTCTGCTGGGCATACATGGCCGGCACAAAGGCCCATTTCAGCAAATGCATATCCTGGCGAAAGGCGACAACTATTACGCCGACCGGCTCCTTTGGAAAGGCGTGCGCCAGATTTTTAAGCCAAAGGCCTGGAACGACCTGCTAGAACGACTGCTGGAGGTCATTCACGATCACGTTCTGGAGAAAAAGCCCAGAGGCGACAACCCCATACATGTAAAACTGGCAGACGTGATAGACGCCCCTCTGGTTTCCCTGTACAGCCGCGCCTTCCTGCAGTCGGAAAATTTCAAAACACCGGCTATGATCCGCTTCTGGGAAGACCGCCTTGGCTTGGCGGATGAAGGCGCTACTGCCGGCATTATTTACGGGCACATTCGGCAAAAACAAGGGGAAACGCATTTCCAGGATGCCCTGCGTGATCTAACGCGCCAATATCCGCAGCAGGAAGAATTACGGGCAATCAGCGCCATCGAACCCCTACTTGCCAGCATCCAGAAAGTGATGAATCGCCTGTTGCACCGGGGCGTATCGGGGTTGGATGCGGATATACGTTCGTTCATCCGTCATCACCTGACTAATCCTTCCATACGGTTGGACGCAATTTCGCCTTTCCTCACAGACGCATTATTTAATGCCGAAGCAAAAAACCGTATTACTAAAATGATGGTTATCTGGCAGGAATGTACAAATCCGGTTCAGGAAGATTTGTTTGCACAGAAACTGATAGATTTTCACCATACGATCATGAAACAACGTGGCAATCTGCCCTGGATCAGCATAAGCCTGTCAGGTTCGATCACCCAGCACCGATCATTCCATATTACCGGTTCCGGGTTGAACGAATTGAGGAGTTACGACTGGGTTAATGACTATTATTTGAAAACCGTAATCAGCTTATACCTGGGCCTGCATAAATGAAACTATACCAGCAATATTGCAAGATCATCGACCAGATAAAGCCGGTAAAACGGGCATGGTTCACCACCTTCAACCTCGATATGGAGTTGGTGGAGCGCTTTTTATTATCAAAGTTGGTGGACAAATCACCCCAAGAGTTGAAAACGGCTGAAGACTATGAGGCACTCAACCTCGATCTGCAGGCCATCGACGTGAAAGTTTGGTACGACTACCGTGCCATTAATCTGAAAAGCCCCAAACTGACTACTGCTGATTTTTTGTCAGTCGATCCCCGCAACTTCCATAGTTCAGCTTCTCAGGATATTGTATTCCATCCGAAGATAGCATTCTTAATCGGCGAAGGCGGCGCCTATTTAATGGCAGGTTCAGCTAATTTGTCGATCGCGGCCTGGAGTTCCAACCGGGAATCGGTATTGGCCAAGGCTGTCAACACCCGCATAAATGCCGGCGAGATACTTGCCTTTTTTGAACGATTGTTTCAGGCAAGCGGACTGAGCACCGCAGTGTTTGGTGACCTGCGTAGATGGGGTAACCGGTTCCCCGATGAGGCCTCTGGCTGGCGTTTTATCGACAGTATTACCGACACGGCGCCCTTGTTTGACCACCTGGAGAAAGGGACATTGACAGTGTGGTCGCCCTACTTTGCCCGGAACACCTCAGGACTTCTGGACAAACTGAGGCAGATCGGATACCCATCAATCCAACTGGTTCCCGATATTTCGATGGACGGTAAAGTCCGGATCGTCCCGGAAGAAGTTGAGAAAATACAAGAACAGCCTTTTGTTAAAATTTACAAAAGCAGGGCAGTTTCCCAAGATATGGAAAACCTGAACCGGCTTTCACATGCCAAGGTATGGCTCAGCGGGAAAACACTCGCCATAGGTTCATGGAACTGTTCGTTTGCAGCCACAGGCCTGGACAAGCCGGCCCAGCAGCGTAACATCGAGGCCGGTATTATTGCGCCTGTTCCAGGATCGGTAATGGAAGCATTATTGGCTGATTTGGAGTCTGTTGATTCCCGGCAGATCAAAGGTGTATCAGGTGAAGACCTGGACAGGGATTGGGAAGCCTCCCTGAATAATTATTCCGAAGAGTGTCGGGTGCAGGCCGATTGGGCCACGTTCACCTACCATATTCTGTCGACACAAGAGCGTCTGAAAGAACACATGATAATTCTGCCAGACCGCCCAACAGAAAAGATCCCGTTCCTGGAAGCAGAGGGCCGATCCTTTCGGGAGAATTTTCGGAAAGTGTTGAAAAACAAAAACTTCACGGTTTACAACTATGAGGATCAGGAGGTCTTTTCAGGCTTCCTGGTCGAATCGAATACCGATAAGCGGCAGGCTTACGGTTATTCCACGTTATTTGATCTGTTCGATTCGTTGCTCTATAACCCAATGGGTGAAACTGCCCGGCGAAGGTGTCAGTACCGCCTTCCCGAAGAAGAGGATGGCTTGGAAAGGCCGGACGATTTGGTATTTACTTACAAAGGGCACGAATCGTATTATATGATGTTTGTCGCCTTTCAGAAACTGTCTGACTCAATACAAGAAAATAAAGGCAGATCCGTCGAACTGGACCGGATCGGCTTCCGGCTTCAGGGTTCGTTGATCAATATTTCCGAATTGGTTCGCGAATCAATAAAAACCTTAGAAGACAAGATAAAAAAGGAGTGGGACGAGGACAGTTGTTTGTTTCACTATTTTCTTGCTTCGGAACTGAACCGGAGCATTGACGAATTCAATTCCTCAACCGGGAAGGATGTCCATAAGATCCCGGTTGAGCATTTGCTGGAGAAACTGAACCCCACCAAAGAGGACTTTGAATTCCTGAAGAAATTAAAAGATCAATTTGGATACAGTAATGTTTAAGATCACGCCGGAATATCTCACGGAGTACATCAATTTTTACGATGACCACAGGAATTGGCACTACCACAGAGCCAGCATCTCTGGCAATCCAAACTTACAGGAGACACAGGCAGAGGGCGCTGCAAAACTGTGGAATCTGCTGCTTGAAAAGCGGATAGCCCTGTCGGCCGATGAAGTGGGCATGGGAAAAACGATCCAGGGGCTGGCAGTAATGGCTACGCTGTGGAGGCAAAAGCCTAATGCCAAGGTACTTCTGTACGCACCCAATGAAAATGTAGCGAAGAAATGGATCAGGGAATACAACAACTTCATACGGTACCATTACCGTGTAACAGATAATGTGGTGAAATCTGCCATCCGCGGAATGCCTTTGCGGGAAGCTGTTTATTGCGAAAATCACTTGCAACTCATGCAATATATGAATGCCCGCTGGCCTTCGTTCTTCGTATGCAAAACATCTTCCCTGAGTGGTTTTTTATCGCCTAAACTAAATGATGCAGCACTTGTGTCCATTGGAATTGATCTGCCCCAGATAAAAGATGTAGACAGTGCGAGCGATGACGAAAAAGTCCAATTGATGTACCAGTTTGGTAAGCGTTGTAATGAGCGGGCATATGCCTTGTTTTCTAGTGACCAGGCAGATTGCCCGCCTTTTGACTTAATCCTCTTCGATGAGGCGCATTATCTCCGGCGCTCGGAAGGGCACTCTAACCGGAGCATTGCAGCGCACGCTTTTTTCTCACGGCGGGAGATACTGGGTGATGCACCCTGGCAGAACCCCTTTTTCCCGCTAGCAGACAAGGTATTGTTACTGACCGCCACACCCAACCACTCTTCA